>CAILMK010000417.1 GCA_903835275.1 uncultured bacterium
AGCCTGCTCGGCCGCAAGGAAGTATTGACCGGTAAGGCCAAGTTTGGTATCTTCGGTGATGGCAAGGAAATCGCCCAGATCGCGATGGCAAAGGCTTTCAAAGCGGGTGATTTCCGTTCAGGATACTACCGCGACCAGACCTTTATGTTTGCCATTGGCGAATCTGACGTACGCAAATTCTTTGCCCAGTTGTATGCTGATATGAATGTGGAACACGAACCTTCATCCGCAGGAAGGCAGATGAACGGTCACTTTGCCACCCGCTCCCTTGATGAAAATGGTGACTGGAAAGATCTTACCAAGATTAAAAATTCTTCTTCAGACGTTTCTCCAACTGCTTCTCAAATGCCGCGTTTGGTTGGCTTGGGATATGCTTCAAAATTATATAGGAATGTTCCTGAACTGAAAGAGTTCTCAAAATTCTCAAACAATGGAAATGAAGTGGCATTCGGAACAATAGGCAACGCTTCTTCCGCAGAAGGTCTGTTCTGGGAATCCATAAATGCCGGTGGTGTTCTGATGATCCCGATGGCTGTTTCCATCTGGGATGACGGCTATGGTATTTCCGTTCCGGGTAAATATCAAATTACGAAAGATAACCTTAGTGAAGTCCTTGACGGATTCAAATACGACGAGAAAAAAGAGCAGGGATATTCTCTTTATACGGCAAATGGTTGGGACTATCCCGGTCTGGTTAAGATGTACGAAGATGGAATTAAGGAAGTGCGTGAAAAACATATTCCTGCTATCTTCCATATTCAGCAAATGACGCAACCACAGGGTCACTCAACTTCCGGTAGTCATGAAAGGTACAAGAGCAAGGAAAGGCTCGCTTGGGAAGATGAGTTCGATTGCATCCATAAAATGCGTGAGTGGCTGATCGCTTCTGCTATTGCAAATGAAGAAGAACTGGATGCTATTGAAAAGGACACCAAGGATGAAGCGAAAAGAGAACAAAAAGCTGCCTGGGATGATTACCTTGAAGTGATAAAATCCGACAGGAAAAACCTAAGCGATATTTTTACAAAACTTGCTGCTGAAGTCAGCAACGGAGATACAGTTCTTGAAATAAATACTGCGATGATCTCATCTCTGGATGTGGATCGCAAAACGATGTTGAAAGCTGTCTGGGAAGTATTGCGCCTTACAAAGGACGAAGATACTTCTGCAAAAAAGGAATTGCTTGACTGGAAGAAAAATCAGGATGCTGAAAATTTCGATAAATATAATTCATTACTCTACAGCGGAACAGCATTAAACGTTCCTGAAGTGCTTCCGCAATACGATGCTGATGCCGCACTGGTAGATGGAAGGGAAATTCTTGTTTCCTTTTTTGAAAAAGCTTTTGCACGTGATGCAAGGGTGCATACTTTTGGTGAAGACACCGGAAAGATCGGTGATGTGAACCAGGGGATGGCTGGTATGCAGGAAAAATTCGGCGAATTCCGTGTAGCAGATACCGGTATTCGTGAAGCAACTATACTGGGTCAGGGTATAGGCGCTGCTATGCGCGGACTGCGTCCTATTGCTGAAATACAATACCTCGATTATTTGCTCTATGCATTGCAGATCATGAGCGATGATCTTTCTACACTATACTACCGTACCAAGGGCGGGCAGAAAGCCCCTGTAATTGTGCGTATGCGCGGCCACAGGCTGGAAGGTGTTTGGCACAGCGGTTCCCCAATGGGCGTTGTTGTAAATGCACTGCGTGGAATGTATGTGTGCGTTCCCCGTAATATGACGCAGGCAGCACGTTTCTACAATACACTTCTGCAGGCCGATGAACCGGCACTCGTTATAGAACGCCTGAATGGTTATCGCCAGAAAGAAAAATTGCCATCCAATATTGAAGATATGACCTTGCCACTTGGGCAGGTGGAAGTTCTCAATGAAGGTTCGGATATTACAATTGTCAGCTACGGCGCGTGTCTGGAAATTGCACAACAGGCAATGGCAAAACTCAGCGAAGAAGGAATCTCCGCAGAGCTGATAGATGTACAAACTTTATTGCCATTTGATCTTAATCACGATATTGTAAAATCATTGAAGAAAACCAACCGTATCTTATTCCTCGATGAGGATGTACCGGGTGGCGGCACTTCCTATATGATGCAAAAAGTGATGGAAGAACAAGGCGGATATTTTTATCTCGACTCCCAGCCGCGTACACTTACTGCAAAGGCGCATCGCCCTCCGTATGGTACCGATGGTGATTACTTCACCAAACCAAACTCAGAGGATATTTTCCGCGAGGTTTATGACATCATGAGTGAAAGCGATCCGAACAGGTGGAAGAAGTTTTGGTAGTGATTACTGCTAATTAAAACCATGCGTATCAAAATTTATATTGCCGTAGTAGCTTTAGCTTTACAGGTTTTTATTTTCCCTATATCCGTTAGCGCATACAATCCGGACTCCTATAAAGACTATTGTGGAAGCAGGTATATTTATGATCTCGTGCAGGAGGCAAAAACAGCCTGCGATGAATGGGAATATAAACAATGCTTGAAAAAAGGATATCGGATACTTGAGGCCGATTCTTCCTGCGAATATGGTTACGGATTCGTTGGCTGTGGCCTGCAAGGGAAAAAGAAATACAAGGAGGCATTGCCATATCTATCAAGGGCGATACGCAGAAAGAATAATTTTTATGAGTTTTATATGTGTCGCGGATTATGCTATATTGAATTGGGAAAGTTTGAAGTAGCACTCAGTGATTTTTCGGAAGTGGTGAAGAAAATCCCGAACGAAAAAAAGGAAAAACTTGCCTGGGCAATTTGCCAGGTAGCCTATTGTAAAAATGCTCTTTTACGGTTTGATGAAGCTATCACTGACCTGAACAAGGCTATTAAGATGTATCCGGAACATTTTTTTTCCTATAAAGAACGAGGGTATGCCTATGACCACAAAGGCAACTACACCAAGGCAATGGAAGACTATAATTATTACATTTCAAAAAGTGATGATAAGGAAAAGGTCGCTTCGACAATGGTTAGCATGGGTGTTATAGAAATAACTCTAAAAAAATATGATGAGGCTTTGCATTATTTTAATGAGACCTTGAAAAAAAATAAAGATGAACGTTATGCTTATTGGAATAGGGCGGTTACCTATCAGCTTATGAAGAAGTACGATAATTCCTTAAGTGACTTGAATACTGCGTTGAAATATTATACGGATAGTAGCGAGATTTCCAGGATATATAATATCATGGGAGAAGATAAAATGGGCTTAAAAAAGTTC
>CAILMK010000418.1 GCA_903835275.1 uncultured bacterium
ATACTGATGAAATTATTCGCTATAATTCCCGGAACCGTGCTAGAGCAATCACAAGAACCTGACCAGATTCCAATGCCGCCATCATTCATGACAATATAGTTTTTATAAACCCTCAGCCTGCCATCACAATCACTCAAAAAAACACCTGCGGCACCTGTGCTCGCAGTGCTTCTTCCGGTAATGGAGTTCCCGTTTATTGTTGCATTATTTGATTCGTAAAGATAGATTCCATCAGCATAAAAACTATCAACGGTATTATTTAAAAACTGAATTCCGCTTTCATGCGAACCGGAACTTGCGCCCTGCATATATACTGCATAGCTGCCACCGCGTATCAGGCAATTCTGAAAAAGAATATTCGTATCATTATCCTGTCCGGAATAAATTACCGTCTGGTCAGTCGTCGCAGTAGTAGTATTTTTAATTCCGGAAAATCTGTTATTCAGGAACACATTATTATTCGAGCTATTCCTGATGTCAATAACTGTCCCGTAAGTGCTGGCACCTGTTCTTTGCATGGTTATTTTCTTGACGGTAACCCAGTCAGCACCGTTCAATTGCAGGGTGTAATTATTGGTGCTGCTTGAAGACGAAGCATAGGTAAGAATCACCTTGGAACTATCGTTATTCTTACTCTTGAATAGTATGGAACTGCTTGCTGAAGTACCGGTAATGGAGCCCAGGGACATTTGTTGTGTATAGGTTCCATCGGCAATATTAAAAGTAACAGCTCCGCAAATACCATAGGAATTTAAATCACTTGCAGCACTGGTGAAACTTGTATAATTATAAGAACCTGAACCGGCAGGATCAATGGTATAAGAACCGTTAAGCGCGGTAACCGTTTTTGAATAGTTAAAAGTATCATTTATTGTATACCCGTCACTGGCAGTATTTGGAGAGGATGAATAAACCTTGAATGTATAAGCTGTGGCAGGTGAGAAAGTA
Organism: uncultured bacterium; assembly: GCA_903835275.1. Taxonomy (GTDB): domain Bacteria; phylum Bacteroidota; class Bacteroidia; order CAILMK01; family CAILMK01; genus CAILMK01. The sequence continues at coordinate 949 of CAILMK010000418.1, forward strand.
TAGCTACCAATAGCTGCATCCACCGATGCGCCGGGTGAAAGCGATCCTGTCCAGGAATAAGCCGTTTGTGCAGTACCGTTTACTTTCCAGTTGATGGTGACCTTGGTTAAAGTGTTTGCACCGTTATTGGTAAGTACAGCATATATTTTTTGAGAACCCGGACAGAATTTTTGGGTAATGCTGTCAAGTCCCAGAATACCTGCATCATTTGAGGTTGGTGTAAATTCATCCGCGCCGATATCAGGTGTGGATACATTTCTGGTGGTTCCGTCAATATCATCCTTTACACTGGAAAGGGGAGTGGCTGCCCCATTGAGTAAAACATCCGCAACGTGCAGGTCAGTAGCTGATTTAAAAAACGGATCCTTTGAAATTGAGCTTCCTTCCTGGGAGGTATAACTTGAGTGAAGGTTTGCAACGCTTCCATAGCTGCTATTATCCCAATCGTAAAGATACCCTCCTGTGCTGTAAACATCATTGTAATCAGAACTGGATATATAGTAAACAGGGTAGACGTAGTATGCATATCCGCCGCCTTTATTTGCGAAAATATTATTTTCAAAATTGGAATAATACTGATAGTAAAAATAGGCTGCGAAACAACTCGAATTTGTATTGGTTATGTTTACTGAATTGTAGTAAAAATTCTGGTAGGTGGAATAATTGGTTGCATAGATACCGTACGCTGTAGATGAACCACCAATACTAAAGAAGTTGTTCGCTATAATACCCGGAACTGTACTTGAACCGTCACAAGAGCCTGCCCAGATTCCATCACCTCCGTTATTCATAACGACGTAGTTTTTAAAAACCTTCAGTCTTCCGTCGCAGTCATTTACAAAAATACCTGCCGCACTTGTACTTGCATTGCTTCTGCCGGTAATTGTATTTGCATTTATCGTGGCATTATTCGATTCATAAAGATAGATTCCATGCTGATAAAAACTATCAACGGTATTATTTAAAAACTGTATTCCGCTTTCATGCGAACCTGAACTTGCGCCCTGCATATATACTGCATAGCTGCCACCGCGTATCAGGCAGTTCTGTAAAAGAATATTTGTGTCATTATCCTGCCCGGAATAAATGACAGTCTGGTCAGTGGTTGTGGTAGTCGAATTTTTGATTCCTGCAAACATGTTATTCAGGAACGTATTATTATTGGAGCTATTCCTGATATCAATAACTGTCCCATAAGAGCTTGCGCCTGTCCTTTGAATGGTTATTTTCTTGAACGTTACCCAATCCGCCCCATTCATTTGCAGGGTATAATTATTTGTTGATGATGAACCGGATGCTGTTGTCAGGATCACTTTTGAGCTATCTCCGGATGCCGACTGAAAAATGATAGTATTTGACGAGGACACACCACTAATGGAAGAAAGTGAAAATGGCCCCGTATAAGTACCATTGGCGATACTGAAAGTTACCGCCGCTGAGACGCCGGAACCGTTAGCGGTTCCCCCGTCTGAACGTGTTCCGGAAACCATATCAGAAATTGCGGATCCGATATCCTTATAATTGGAACCACTGGCCGCGGAGCCGGGATCAATGGTGTAACTACCTGAAAGTGTAGCATTTACTTGGAAAACAGTTCCTAAAATGCAAAAAATGAACAGAGGAATCCAGTTGATCCTCTTTAGTGAAATCTTGAAGAAGCCCATAACTTGTTAATTTACAGTAAAGTAAGGTTTATATATTAATTAAATTAGTTTCTAACCGAATTGATGTGGCTTTGGCAAAATCCACGATCGACAAAGTTATTAAAGTATTTTGTTAACCTGCCAGGCAATCAAAATTTTTTATATTAAATAATATAGAATCAGATTGCAGGTATTTGACCAGGTAAAATTAAATTGGAAGTAATAGAGGATTAGATATTTCGAAATTACCCCAATGTGTCTCTAACAGCCATCATTATTGTCGCATTTCTTCCCTGATTATTGGAAATGCTTTGATATTTTTGCCTGGAATTAAATCGATTAACACTTATGGAAAAATATACCCTTGAATCCGATATTCATGTTTTGTGTGTCACTGCAACTTCTTTCCCGGAGGGAGTAATGGCAGCGTATGATAAAATTCACTCCATCGTTCCTGCAGATGGAAACAGAAAGATTTTCGGTATTTCCCGCCCTGAAGGTGGATCTGCGATTATTTATAAGGCTGCTGTTGAAGAGTTGTCCGAAGGGGAAGCTGAAAAATATCACCTGGAGAAATTCATTATCAGCAAAGGCGAATATGCCGGTGTAATTATTAAGGATTTCATGAAGGACCTTCCCGCCATAGGCAAGACCTTCCGGGAGATTCTGCATACGCAAAAGGTAGATCCCGACGGCGCCTGCATCGAATGGTATTTTAATCCGAATGATGTACAGTGTATGGTCAGGCTGGAGCAGTAGGGATGCAACATTGTCATCCTGGAAGGCTCTTACTGGCATTATCGAAAAGCAATTTGTTACCTGCATTCGCGCGCCTTCTTCTTAAAGATAGAGCTGAACTATGTCCAAATTTTGACCACAGTACCCAAAATCATAAATGATTCAATCAAAAATAAAAAAAGCCCTCTCATTTCTGAGAAGGCTTTTCATTATTTTTATTCAATATGAATTTAGAAACTTACATTTACTTTTATGGATTTATTTGCATAGTTGCCTGAGCATACTGTAATGTTTGCTGAACCGGGACCTACTGCCGTAATTTCTCCGGTGGTGGCATCTACCGTTGCGACCATTGTATTATCGGAATTATAATGCAGGTCAGGACTGGAAACTGTATTTCCACTGCCATCTTTTGCAGTTGCATTAAGTTGAACAGTAGTGGTGCCGCTTGTCAGTGAGATATTGATAGGGTCACCATTGCTGATGCTGATACTTGCCACGGATGAATTTCCCGTACCACAAGCCATCGCCGGGCCTACTGTGATTAATGATGCGCCTTCAGCATACGGGGAAGTACCAACCTGTGCCAATAATATCGTTGAGAAATGTTCCTGTGCGGAAGATTTTACCGTGACCTTGCCGCTGGCATCAACGGTAGCTATATCAAAGAATTCAAATCCGGGGCCGTAGCTCGGTATCATCCAGTTGATCGCGGCATGGCTGGTGATCTCTGTCCAGTTGCGCACATTATATACCTTCGCAGTGAAGCTATATGTGCCTCCCGCAGGAATACTCACACTTATCGGGGTAATAATTAATGCTGTATCAGGTTGTACCTGCACAGCAGCGGATCCTGTAACACCATTGGAAGTGGCAAGTATATTTACCTGGCCTACATTTTTAGCAGAAAGCATTCCATTTGCATCTATGGTAGCAATATTCGGATCAGAAGTGGCCCAAGTAAAGCTTACACTTGTATTCTGGGTATTATCGGATTTGAAAGCCTTTGCGGAAAATTGCAGATTATCCCCTCGGAATGCGGTTTTAGAATCAGGGCTTACCTCTACACGCACCACAGGAATAGTTACGGTTGGAACTCCAACTACCAATACAGGTACTGTTACAGTATTGCTATTGCTTGCTGTGACGGTTACAAATGTACTTCCTGCAGCTGCACCTGTTACCATGCCGGATGCGTCTACAGTTGCGATGCTTGCATTATCTACTGAATACGTATATGTGATCGTTTGATTGGTGGTGTATACCGGTGTCAGGCTTACCTGCTCACCTACGTTGCAAAGAACTCCCGCAGGTGCCACTACAAATAATTCAGGAGTAGAAACTGCCAGTGGAGCTACAGCAATATAAGTAGCACCTCCAACATTTGTTGAAGCAGTAACGGTAACAATGCCGGGTCCTTTAACCGTTACTACACCCGAGGATGAAATATCCACAATACCGGATGGTGCTGCGGACCAGCTAACGCTTGAAGGAACTGAACTCGTTCCGGTGATATCCACAAGATGTGCCTTGTAGGTAAGGCTGCCTTTAGGATCTATTACCTGAGCTCCGTTATCAATGATAAAAAGATAAGCGGTGCCTTGTACACCTGTTGTACTTCCGGTAGTACTTGTTGTGCTTGTTGTTGTGGTTGAGTCTTTTTTGCTGCACGCCGAGAAAATAGCCACGGACATGAGCAGGGGGAATAATAATTTTTTGATGTTCTTCATATTTAATTAAATTGTTAGTAAGTAAATTATGTTGCCGCTTTCCCCGCTACTCTTGCTTTACATTTCCCCGCGACTTTCTTCGTCTTTCAATATTTGTGCCACAATGTTGCAGCTATTAATGGGCTGCGGCAAAATTATCAAAGTAGTACCTAATTTAATACAAATCCTTCGTTTTATCGTTGAATCATTGAATAATGGGGATAAGATCGTGATAAAGCAATAGTGATTTAAGCTTACGATATATGCTCCCATATAAAACCTCGTGGGTTTCCATGACGGAGAATATAAACCCACGAGGTTTGGTTGCTGCAATAGATTTTCCAAATTAATTTTTCGCGGCGTATAAATTTGGCAAATCAGGCCCGCTATTATTTTTCTGTGTTATCAGTGTTCGATGAGCTAAAGCTCCTCTCCATGTGGAGAGGGGTTGGGGTGAGGTCAAAAAAAAGCCCTCTCATTTCTGAGAAGGCTTTTCATACTTATTAAGTTTGTTTGGTAGACTATTTTGTATTTGCAGCAGTAGTGATTGGGCTGCTTTGTGCAGGGACAACTATATGCTGTGCGGTATTGGGATTTGCATCGTGAGATTTTTGGAATAGTCCTGTAGTTGGAAGTACAGGTGCTATCACCATTGCAACGATGGAAACCAGTTTGATGAGGATATTCAGTGATGGACCTGATGTATCCTTGAAAGGATCACCAACGGTATCACCCACCACGGCAGCTTTGTGCGGCTCGGAGCCTTTGTAAAACATTTCGCCTTTTATCTCAACACCTTTTTCAAATATTTTCTTTGCGTTATCCCATGCACCACCGGCATTGGACTGGAAGAATGCCATCATCACACCGGATACAAGTACACCGGAAAGAAAACCTCCCAATGCTTCAGGGCCGAGTATAAATCCTATTACCACTGGGGAAGTCAGGGCAAGTGCACCCGGAATCATCATGTGGCGGATAGCAGCCTTGGTTGAGATCTCCACGCATTTTTCGTAATCAGCTTCGGCAGTTCCTTCAAGGATACCCTTGATTTCGCGGAACTGGCGCCTTACTTCTTCCACCATCGCATTGGCAGCATCACCCACCGCACGCATACAGAAGGAAGAGAAAAGGAATGGTATCATACCACCCACTAATAATCCGCCAAGTACTTCGGCGTTTGCAATATTGATTCCTTTCAGTCCTGCAGTTTCCATGAATGCACTGAACATAGCCAGTGAAGTCAATGCTGCGGAAGCAATGGC
>CAILMK010000419.1 GCA_903835275.1 uncultured bacterium
CTTCAAATTTATCATCAATGTGAGAACGGGTGGCATCCCCAAACGCCTGTCCATCAATATAGAATAAATCTTTTTTGGCCTGTCCAATTGCAGTGGCAATACTATCTGTAACTACAAGTAATTTCTTGTGATATTCCTCAAATTCAGGTGGCATATACGCTCCGAGGTTGATAAAGAACAAACTCAAATCGCCTTTTGAGGCATCTCCATCCGTTATAGCATCAATACTTATTGCATAATCCCCTACCCTTTCCACGCACCTATAAGCATCAATATGCAGGCTAACTCCCGGCCAGAATTTCTTCATTTGCGGAACGAGGCTTTTCAGGTCAGGGGCCACTCCGAAAAAAATATCATGCTGCTCTGTAAGTCTACCTTCCGGACGGCACCCGAGCAAGACCATGAATAGTTTGTTTTGCATTGGGGCAAAATTAGGAATAAGTAGTAAGGAATAAGTGGTAAGGAGCAAGATTGAAGAAATTGAGTTACTCCCCTCTCCATGTGGAGAGGGGCTGGGGGTGAGGGAATGAAACTCAACGAACATGAGATTCAATTCATAACTTTTCCGTATTCTTGTACCATGAAAAAGATACTTGTTCTTTTATTATTTACCATTTCTGCGGCCTACGCACAGGACCTGCAAAAGCTCGATGATGAATATGGATTCCGTGGGAATAAATTCGGGACGCCAGTTGCCACTTTCAAGAACATGCTTTTCATCACCGGTACGGGTGAGGTAAAGGTATTCAGCAACCGCGATGAAGATCTGAAATTCGGTGATGTAACCGCTCAAAAAATCACGTATGAATTTTACAAAACGAAATTCTATAAATATAATGTCACGATAAAAGGAATTGATAACCGCAAAGGCTTTCTTGCATGGTTCCAGTCGCAATACGGAAAGGGTACATTCGGCGGAAGATCTGCCAATAAATATGCATGGATGGGCAAAAAAGTAGTGGCGCATTACCATGAAACTCCTACAGGCGCTATCCTTGAAGTTAGCAGCATGGAATTTGAAGACCGAATTGACAAGGACAAGGATAAGGTTCAGGAGTAGATGTATTTTTAATAAAAACAAAATGACAACTAAACTTTTTACAATTATAATACTTCTATTCATCAGCACTTCGGCTTTTGCACAAGGATGGGATTTTACTCCCGGACTTTCCGCCAGCAGTATTAAGAATGGAAATACAGGCACGAAATATCTCGGCTATGGAGCGGATCTATCATTAGGGCATCATATAAGTTTTTCACCCGGTGATAGTACCAAAACAAATTTATTACAGAACTACTGGATTTCTGCAGGCACTGTTTTTATCAAGGATGGACAGCCCGCCAAGATGTACGGCGAAGCAGGATTCTATTTCATCTTCAATATCGGCGCAGGATATTCAATGATAAAAATCAATCATGTTTCATCAGGAAATGTCCACATGTTTTTAGGGCTACCTATTCCTATTACTAAAATAAGCTTTAAAAGAATGATCTTTATAGAGCCTTATTATCGTTTTCGCGTAGCGGGAAACGACCAGTCCATGAATGAATATGGTGCGCTATTGAAGATGGTGATGTTTTTGTGATAGGATATGGGCTGACTGTCATTCAGGAGGAACCTTGCCCGTATTAGTGATCTACATGATGCATTCCAAGCTACCTAATTAATCGCCAACATCTAATCTGGTTTTCCGGCTATTTATAAATGGCGCTGGCAATCCCGCACGTGCGGGACTGAATGACAGCACTTATTTATTTGCTATAGATTGCAAAGTTGCCAACTTTCTATGACGACGCTAAATGAAGTTGGCAACTCCAACTTTCATCAGAACATAAACCCTAGTCCTGCTGTATAATTGAAAACATTCAGCGGCATATCGAGGCGGACAGTACTTGTTTGCTCAACACCATTTTTTGCGATCGTAAAAGGAACATTTCCAAAATCAAACTTGGATAGTATATAATCAGCCTGCAAAACAAAAGCTACACGTTCTGTAAGGACGATCCTTGCACCCAAACCAAACAAAAAACCTGTCGAGGTGGCAGACAAGGCATTTGTATTCAGCTTCACTGTTTGTGAAATTGTTTTCCCGCTCATTGCTAAGGCCGGAATATCCATTTCGGTAAATCCGTAAAGTACCCTGCCATACATACTGAAGCGTGTTTCATCACCCGCCCAATCCCTGACATAAAAGCCGGCCATGTAATAGCTTGCCCCATAATCAGGCACCAGTGAATTCCATTCTATTGTTGAATTATCAGGATAATAAAATTTATTGGCATGATTGACATCCATGCTGTGAGCCATGGCTCCTGCAGCTCCGGAAATGCCAATGTAATCGATTATGCGCCAATTGACACCCACACTATAACTAATACCGTTTCTTGCATAACCCGATGAAGAATCGAGGCGGTTAGTCGCCTTGTATTTTCCGGTTGGAATACTCGCTCCAACGGTAAGACTTACAGTAACTGCCTTTAGTGATGCAAGTGCAACCGTTGCTTGTGCATTGTTGATGTGAGATGTTAGCGGATCTGAATCCTGTCCTTTCGCAATGAAGGATAAACAAATTAAAAAGAAAACAAGGTTTATTTTTTTCATGGGAATATTTTTTTTATTCACCCTCCGTAACTTCTGCTAACATGGTGTCTCTTTCCGGCCTCATTTGCGGGAAGAAAATAACATCCTGAATACTCGTTGCATTGGTCATCATCATTGTTAACCTGTCAATACCCATTCCTAAACCGGATGTAGGTGGCATGCCGTGCTCAATGGCACGGAGAAAATCTTCGTCCAGTATCATTGCTTCCTCATCGCCGCGTTTGCCGAGTTCAAGTTGTTCCTCAAACCTCCTGCGCTGGTCTATCGGGTCATTCAACTCGGAATACGCATTGCATATTTCCTTGCCGATGCAGATGGCTTCAAAACGCTCTACCAGTCCTGGTTTGCTGCGATGCTTTTTCGCCAATGGTGACATCTCTATCGGATAGTCGGTAATAAATGTAGGCTGGATCAATTTTGCTTCGCAATGTTCACCGAAAATTTCATCAATCAGCTTTCCATAACCCATTGTATTATCCACGGGAACTTTTAAAGATTTTGCGGTGTCGCGCAGTTTATCTTCATCCATCCCTTCAATATTTATTCCTGTAAAATGCTCGATGGCTTCAAACATTGTATAGCGTTTCCACGGGCGTTTGAAGCTAACCATATGTTCACCATAGGCCAATTCAGTAGTGCCGTTTACATCAATGGCAACACGTTCCACCATTGCCTCCACCATATCCATCATCCAGTTATAATCCTTGTAGGCAACGTACAATTCCATCTGTGTAAATTCAGGATTGTGAAACCGGTCCATTCCTTCATTTCTGAAATCCTTTGCAAATTCAAACACGCCGTCAAATCCACCGACGATCAGTTTTTTCAAATATAATTCATTCGCAATACGCAGGTACAAAGTCATGTCAAGCGTATTGTGATGCGTCTTAAAAGGGCGTGCCGCTGCACCACCATAGATCGGTTGCAGTATCGGAGTTTCCACTTCCAGGTAACCTTTTTCTGAAAGGAAATTACGCATGGAATTCACCAGCTTGGTACGCTTGATGAAAGTTTCCCGCACATGCGGATTTACGATCAGATCCACATAACGCTGACGGTATCTTTTTTCAGGATCCGTAAATGCATCGTGAATGGTTCCGTCTTTTTCCTCCTTCACCACCGGCAGCGGACGAAGCGATTTCGTTAACACTTTATATTCCTTTACATGAATGGATGTTTCACCCATTTTGGTAATGAATACATATCCCTTCACACCGATGATATCGCCGATGTCAAGCAGTTTTTTGAATACAGTATTGTAAAGAGTTTTATCCTCTCCCGGACAGATCTCATCGCGCTTAAAATAGCATTGTATCTTCCCGGAACTATCCATGATATCCACAAAGGAAGCAGCACCATTTATGCGAAGACTCATCAATCTTCCGGCAATGGAAACCTCCGGATACGGATTGGTTTCCTCATTGTAATTTTCCAGAAGTTCCTTGCTTGAATGACTGATATGCCATTCTTCCGCAGGGTATGGATTGATGCCCAATTCCATCATGGTTTCCATGCTGCTCCTGCGTTGCAATTCCTGGTCGTTCAATTTATTTTCTGTATGAATCATATTCTAATGTGGTAATTTGCTAATTAGTTAATGTGATAATTAAAATTCATTTTATGCGACAATCTGAGTTTCATTTTCAAATTTTCACATTACCGAATTATCGAATTATTTCTCTTTGTTTCTCCTTATAATTTCTTCTTTCAACATCGCTATTTCGCGAATAGCCTGTCCTGCCACCGAACTATTTTCATCTGCTCGGCGTATCAGGTACGGCGTCACGGAAGCCACCGGGCCGTAAGGCACATACTTCACAACATTGTATCCTGCCGCAGCAAGATTGAATGAAATATTATCGCTCATTCCATACAATTGGGAAAACCAAACATTCTTGTGATTGCGCGGAATTCCATCCTTATCCATCAGTTCTGCACCAAGCCTGCAACTTGTTTCATTGTGAGTCCCTATGAACAACATGATATTATCAAGGTGTTCCACGCAAAATCGCACTGCCTCATTGTAATGATCGTCCGTATCCTGTTTGGTGTCATTTATCGGTGAAGGATAATTATTCTCTGCTGCATGAGCGCGTTCTTTTTCCATATAAGCTCCACGCACCAATTTTGCACCGAGTTTATAACCCTTGGTCAGGGCATTTTCATATTCTTTTTTCAAGGAAGCCAACCTATCCTTGCGGTACATCTGGAAAGTATTCAGGATATGCACTTCTTCCCTGTTGTATTTTTCCATCATCGCATAAGTCAGTTGGTCTATCGCTTCCTGGATGCGGCTTTCTTCCGCATCGATCATAATGTGGTAATTATTTTCGTACGCTACGCGGCAAAGTGTTTCAAACCGCTCCCAAGCTTTTGCCCAGGCAGCCTTTCCATTTTCATCCAATTCCAATCCCTTGCTGATACGTTCCAGCAGAGCAGTTGAAATAAATGCTGTCGGTTTAAATACCGCAAAGGCAAGATTGCTGTGTGTGGCGGAAAATTTCACATTATTCAGCAATTCGTTGAAAGCCCGGGCAAAATCTTCTTCCTCCTCCTTGCCTTCCTCTGAATAATCAAGGATGGACTTGACGTTAAACTTTGCCAGCTTTTCAGCGATGGGCAGACACCCGTTCAGGGTTTCACCCCCGACAAATTGCTTGTAAAGCGTTGCCTTGATAGCCCCCTTTACCGGCAAACCTGCACTGATGGCAAATTTA
>CAILMK010000420.1 GCA_903835275.1 uncultured bacterium
TAAATTTATTCATAACCTAAATCAGTTCTAAATTTCCAAATACTTAATTAAAATGAATAGCTTAAACCTAAGCGTACAACGCGTGGCGAACCATAATTACCAGGTGCCAGCAATCGTGTATTATATTGATCCACAAATGCCTGGCGTGCAGTAAGATCAGCTATATTACTCAGCTCTTTTTGTCCTTCAGCCGAAGCCAAATAACCATCGTCATCAGGTCTGCCAGTGTAGTGATAAACGGCGATTATGTTTTGAATGTTAAATAAATTCTGAACAGTAACCCTTACGTTCAGGTAATGCTGTTGCCCCCTGAAGCCGCTATTTTCCATGTTCTTTTTAGATCTAATAAGAATATCCTTGTCGTAAGTAAGGTCAAGCCTGTAATTCCATGGAAGCCTTGTATCATTTGGCTCTCCTAAAAGGGTGGTACGTTGGGCTACCCCTAATTCTACAGCAGTAGTTACATTTGACTGGCGGGAATAAGGCATACCGGAACTTGCAGTACCAAGAATAAAGAATCCTCCGTTTTCAAACAGTCCATGGTATATATTATCCATCAAAACACTCCAACTGCCCTGCCTGTCTGTAGTAGGCCCCTGGTATTCTCCACCAACACCGAAACGGTAATCTAAAGTAGCATTCAGCCTGTGGCGCACGTCATAATCCAAAGGAAGCGGTGTACGCAGGTTAGGCTGTCCGGCTTCTATCAGGGCATTCTGGGAACCACTATTGGAACCGGTACCGTTTGCAAACTGCAAACCATAATTTGCCTTAAAGGCAACACCTGCGCTGTTTACCCTTCTGTAGTCATAAATTAAATTGACGCCTTTCACTGTACCAAAGTCAATATTATCAAAAGTGGTATAGCTCGTTACAGGATAGGCAAAATGGAGTTGGCGTATCTGGATTTCGTCCTTCATTTCACTGTAATTTGCCTCAAGGGTAATTACACTGTTCTTTGATAAGGTTTGCTTGAAACCGATCTGGTAATTGATACGGGTTTCAGGCTTCAGGTCAGGATTATTAATTGCGTTTGTGGAACGTTCCTTCAGGAAGTAATAATCTTCTATTGTGAAAATATTATCAGTCTTAGGGCGCTGACTTAATATGTCATAATTTGCATAGAATACAGCTACTTCCGAGATAGGGAAAGAGAATAAAATACGAGGAGAGTAGTTTGTTTGCGGAGTATATTGCCTGAAGGATGCCGCAATTGGTTTGCTGAGATCTGTTTTTGAAAGGCCTGCAGCATTAAGATATGGTGTAAGCTGTCCGCCGTTCAGGTTGGCAAGGTAGGTTACATCCGTTACCTGCTTACCTGTGGCATCGTACCAATTGTTAGTAACCGGATCGCGATAGCCAATAGGAGCAGCAGTTGGATTCAATGGATCATTTACATACGGAACAAAGTTGCTACCGATATTCCCCGGCTTGATGTATTTATTAGCCCCGAAATATTTTCCGTCGATGTCTCCTGCTGTAAATGTAGGCAAAAGCGAATAAGGGTCTTTCAGTACCGGCTGGTTGGCATCATATCGGTCTATACGTAAGCCAAGGCGGAAATTGATCCCGTAAAAATCGAACTGGTCCTGAATATATCCTGCTATGTATATCGGTTGGAATGCAGCAATATACCTATGCACACTATCTAAAAGGAAGTCATCTACAGTAAGTTTTTTAGTGGGTTTATTACCCAGGTAATCATACCCATAGTATCCCACATAAGAACTACCCTGGTTGAGCAATTCATCTGCTGAGAACATATTCAACTTGCCCGTTGGCCTTCCATGCGCTGCAAGGTAATTTGACATATTGTTATAATCGCCCGGATTATACCCGTCTGTATTTACATAAGATTCACTGTTGATTGGCTTGCCATGTATATCGGTTGCACCTTTGCTCTCAAGGTATTCCCTGATGTTTTTGTCAAAGGTTGCCTGGTTGGCAGATTGGAATTTGTAATTAATGGTATCGAGGAAGTTTCCGTATTTATCATATATTGAATCCTTCTTCAAGGTATCCACTGATAAATGTGCATTTGCCAACTGACGCGCCAATGTCCAAAGACCTACAGGTGCTACAGTATAACCACTTTGCACCCTCTGCTCATAATTGAAGCCAAATTTAAAGGCGTGCTGTTTGATCTGGAAAGCACCCGAAAAATATACATTGAACTGATCTGTTTCTGATTTACTTACAGTCCCATAAACGCTGCCGGGTGCGGACCAAAGGGCGTTAATATTAGGAGGTGACTGTCCGTTGATAAGTCCGCCTTCATTTGAAATTTGTTGGAGGTTACCTACCGTTGAGGTGTTTCTGAAATATTCACTGGTATAATTCTCAGCAGTACCAAGGACGCCACCCGGCTTAAATTTTACAGAGTCAATGCCATAATTCCCCTGACGGGAAATATGAAGCGGGTCTGCCTGGTAATTGGTATACTGCCTGTGTGTATATACATCAAACTGACCAATATAGCCATATTTAAAGTAATCATCTTTCAGGTTTTGATCCTGAGTGGTAACTTTATAGATTTGATAATCCGCCTGGATGGAATATGAAACCCCCGATACAATGGATTTAGGATCCGTAGCAATATTTTGCTTGAAGCGCACATAACCCCTGTAAGTTTCAAAGATTTGCTGAGGATTATTGTCCGAATTGAACATACTGAATGTATTGACTAATGACAAGCCGGTATTATAGTTGGCAGATCCATAAGCAGTCACTGTTATGCTTGGTGTAGGCTGGTAATCCAGTTTCCCAATGAATGAATATGCCTGGCCTGCAGTATTAGGATGGTAGGGAACCGTATGCATATCACTCTTATTGACATACGTAGCAGAAGGAACATATATATTTGTATTAAAAGAATTGGGATCTGTAGTTTTAGGAATAAGAACTATTGGATTGGTTTGCAATGCTGAAAGCACACTCGGTGTGGCTGTATAAATTGGAACCCCAGAAGGGCTACCATCCTTTGTAAAGTTTACAGAACCGGATACGAAATAATCCATGAGTGGGCGCGAAGGAACGGAATCCCCTTTGGCGTCTACTCCTTTCTTGGTTCTCAATAAAGGACCGCTTAGATATCCATCAAAATAATTGTATCCATAAGCATCAAGAAATTGTGATGAGAGGGCATTAAAGCCTCCTGAAAAAATACCTGTTGGCCCTTTGCTGGTCACCGTAATAATACCTCCGGTAGCATCTCCGTATTCAGCGCCAATTCCCGAACTGAGAACAGTAGATTGTTCAATGGAGCCTTGCGGCATACCAAGTGAACTACCGCCGATAATCTTTACACCATCTATATAATAAACAGTACCTTCTACACGGGCACCTCCAAGGCTAATTTGCCCACCGGTGGAAATCACTCCTGTTTGCGCATTAAGAAGGTAATTAACCCCTTGCCCGGATGCATGCTTAAAAGCATCCTTGTCAATAGTCCTCACATTTGGATTGCCCTTATCAATTAATGGCGTTATAAAGTGGATCACTTCAACATTACCTAATGTCTTCCCCTTTAATTCCATTTTAATATCTAGGGTCTGAATCTGGTCAGCATTAAGTCCTACGCCCAATATTTTTGATTTTTCAAAAGAAATCTTTGTTACAATAACACTATCCAAAGTACCTGGCTGCAAACCGGTAATATTATATTTACCGTTTTCATCGGTCAATTTTGCACCTTTCAGGTTTCCTCCGGAGTAAGCCCTGACAATAGCCTCTTCAATAGGCTCATTTGACGGATCTGTAACAATTCCTTTCAGGCCAGCGTCCTGTGTTTGTGAAAAGGCTGGTAAAGATAGGGAGCCGAAGAGGAAAGTTAATAGTAAATGCCTGAGCTTCATCTTGTTTAGTTTAAATTTACGTCTGTGTTTGCTTGTCGTTGCCATGACCTGTTTTGTTGGTAAGCGGTGTTTAACATTATGAATACAAAGTTAAACGACCCGCTCGAAGTGCGAAAAAACATATTTGACCATTTATCAGGCACTTTTCCCCTTTTGAGGTCTGCTTTTAACCTCAAAGGATTGGAAATCATGCTTTTGACAAATGAATCAACAAACCTTTTATCACTTCGCCGCCTCTATACTCTCGATAAAGACATTACCTGACAATGCAGGAAACTGGCTTCAAAGCTATAAATGATTATTGACTTAGCAAAAAAATTTTATCAACCGGCACTTATCCACCTTATCCCATACTATATATTTACTAATTGAGTAATGAATGGAAATTAAAATTTGGGATGCCTGCTCGTCGAAAAAAAGATATTTTTATTTTTGGGAGGAAACCAAAGGAGCTGTTTTTTCATAAGGCATTCATTACCAACAATTTTATTTGTTTAATCCATGTTTTTATGGTTCATTTAAAGCCCCGTTTAACCAAATCTTCATAAGTTTCCGATAAACGACAAAAATTGTATTTCACCACGGAATTAAAATTTTTCTAAATTTGTAACCTACTTATCTCCCTTTATCAAGTCTAAGGGTTGATGCGTTTAAAATTAAACAGGTTATGAAAAATTTGAATTCAATGAATAAATACTTTTGGCTTGTACTTCTAAGCCTTGCAGCGTTTACGCGCGTAGATGCGCAGTATTCGATTTGCGGTTCTGACGAATACTACCAGCAGCAGATCAAGAAAAATCCACAAATTGAACAGGACAGGATTAATTCTGACATTCAGACACGCGCTGTCATGTATGGAGGTGCGGCCTCCAAGGTTTCCATTTCCCCTGATGCGGAATTGCTTATCCCGGTGGTTTTCCATATTATTACAACAGCGACCCATCCGGTGACTACAAACCTTTCCGCCTGCAAGGACCAGATCAGGAGATTGAATGAGGACTATAGTGCCACCAATTCTGATACAACCAATATACGCCCTATTTTCAAAAGCAGGCTCGGTAACGCACATATCAGATTTATTTTGGCAACAAAGGATCCTCAAGGTAATCCTACTACAGGAGTAACGAAAGATACTTCCATATTGACCTATCAGGCAGGTGACAGTGTTAAATCAGTTATAGACTGGGACCACAACTTCTACCTGAATGTTTGGGTAGTATCCAATATTAACTCAAGTTCCCTTCCGAAAGGAAGCACCATTGCCGGATACGCTGTATTCCCATGGGACGGAGTACGCAGGGGCAAATCCGATGGTGTTGTAATAGACCATAATTTTGTGGGTTATACTACCGACCGTACCCTTACCCATGAAATAGGGCATATCCTTGGTTTGTACCATACATTCCAGGGTGGTTGCACCATTGGTGATGAAATAGATGATACCCCTCCTGTAACGGCAGCAAACCTTAGCAAATGTAATAGCTGGCCTACTTCTGATACAACAATCAATACATGCCATAATGATGTTCCTGATCTTCCGGATATGCTTGAAAATATCATGGACTATGCTTCCTGTAAAGTAATGTTCACCAAGGAACAGGTAGTAAGGATGCGTCTTTACCTGACCACCAACCGTGTATCATTATTTTATTACAATACTGTTGCAGGAATTGCGAATGAAGCTTCTCTTAATACTGCAGCCATTTCTGTATTCCCGAATCCTACCACTGAAAACTTCACCGTTGAAGCAAATGGAATCAGTGCAGGTAAAACTGTACATATCAAATGCTACGATATGATGGGCAGGCTTCATCTTGACCAGGCGGTTGTAGCCAGCTCTGAAGGTGATTTTACCCAACAAATAGATGGTAGCCAGATCATTCCGGGCGTTTACAAAATAGTTTTGTACGAAGGAAATGAAATGAAAGCTGTAAAGTCCCTCGTTAAGGAATAATACTAAGCAATTAAAAATATTGAAATCCCGCTGAGTGTGAACTCAGCGGGATTTTTTTGTTTGGTAAATCCCTATTTTTGCATTTTAAAAGGGACAAATTTCTTCCTGAAAATCAAATTTAAACAAAACACCTCAATGAAAAACCTTAAGATGATTCACAAATTTACCTGGCTTATTCTATTTAGCTTATTGGTTAACTTCCAGATTGTAAAAGCCCAGCAAGCTCCATGCGGTACGGATGAATATTGGAATCAACAAAAAATGCAGCGTCCTGCACTTGAAAAAGCGAGGATGAAAGCAGAATTGCACGCTCAATCAATCAAAGGAGCCGCTTTTAAAACTGTCCCCGATACGCAAACACTCAATATTCCCGTAGTGTTTCATGTAATATCAACATCAAGCCGTCCCGTAAATACCAATCTTTCAGCCTGCCGGGACCAGATCAAAAAATTGAATGCTGACTTTAGTGCCACTAATACCGACGTTGGGAATGTTCGTTCTATTTTCAAAAGCAGGATTGGGAATTCTCATATAAATTTTTCCCTTGCCCTCAAGGATCCTAACGGAAACCCAACAACGGGTGTAACCCATGATACATCAATCCTCACTCGTAATGCGGATGATTCCGTGAAATCCGTAGTGGATTGGGACCCTGATTTTTATTTTAATATCTGGATAGTTCATGACATTTCAACGGCAACTTCATCAGGTGTTGAAGTTGCAGCTTATTCAACCTTCCCATGGCAAGGCCTTGTTAGCAAACGTACCGATGGCATTGTAATAGAGTATACCTCGTTTGATAATGCTACCTATCGAATGCTTAGCCATGAAGTAGGACATTATCTGGGGCTTTATCATACATTCGAGGGTGGTTGCACGGGAGGAGATAGTGTGGACGATACACCTCCGGTA
>CAILMK010000421.1 GCA_903835275.1 uncultured bacterium
AAGGTAACCTGTATGTGGGAGGACAGTTTATAAATTCCGCAGGGTATGAATATGTGGCAAAATGGGATGGTACTTCATGGTCCGAACTTGAAGGAACAGACTCCCTCAATGCAAACAGGGACATCCAGGTAATATGCAGCGATAAAGATGGGAACATTTATGCTACGGGATATTTTACGGATGCTAATCAGAATTGCTATGTGGCTAAATTTGACGGCACATCCTGGTCTGATTTCGGAACTTCCGGCAGTACTCTAAAGGCAAAGACAGGAGCCATTATGTGTATGAATATAGATTCTAACAATTGCGTTTATGTTGGCGGTAGTTTTTTAAACTCCTATGGGAAGCATTTTATAGCCAAATGGGATGGCAGCAAATGGATAGAACTGAATGGATTAAATGCTAATGCAGGAATATATGTTATGTGCATGGATAGCAAAGGGCATGTGTACGTCAGCGGAGATTTTACAGGTGGTACGGGAAGGGTGTATGCTGCCTATTGGGATGGTACCAAGTGGGACAGTATCAGTCATACCAATGTTATTGGCAATATTTATCGCATCAAGGCAGATAGCCTGGATAATATTTACATTGGAGGTTCCTTTATTAATGCCGCCGGCAATAGTTTTGTTGCAAAATGGAATGGAACAAGTATTACAGAACTGGGGGGAAATAATTCCCTGAAAGCAAACAGCGATATTGATGACATCGCCTTTGACGGGCAGGGAAATGTTTATGCTGCCGGTGATTTTACTGATAGCCTGAATCATCATTATGTGGCAAAATATGGGAAAATTTTGACAGGCATCAATGAAAACACCGGAAATGATTTTCATCTTTCAGTATATCCCAATCCTGCGAATGACAAATTGTATATTCGTTCCAATGGCTCTTCAATGAAAGCTACGATCCTGGATATTTCAGGAAAAATAATGGCAGAACAAATGATGAATTCTGCAAGCAATAGTTTTGATATTTCATCTTTTGCAAAAGGAATGTATTTGCTCAGGGTGCAGGATGGAAATAATGTGTACACTTCGAAATTCAGCAAACAATAATTCTAAAAATTAATAAAACAAACATCGTATGAAAAAACTTTTAATGTTCTTTATTGGAGGGATTTTTGCGTCCCTTGCATCCCACGGACAAGCCCTTAAATGGACACCAATGCCGGGCTCCGGTGTTGATGGATTTACATATTGCCTTCAAATGGATAAAGCAGGTAATCTGTATGCCGCAGGTGATTTTACCAATGGCGCTGGCGAAAGGCCTGTGAGAAAATGGGATGGTAAAACATGGACCACCCTTGGTTCCACCGGTGCTACTTCCGAAATTGATGGAATGTGTATGGATAGCAAAGGTAATATCTATATTGGCGGGACATTTTTAGATCCGGTTAAGAAGACTAATTATGTTGCCAAGTGGGACGGTACATCCTGGACAGCAGTTCAGGGAGCTACACCACAGTCATGGTACAGGGGGATCAATACATTATGCGCGGATAAGCATGATAATATTTATGCCGCGGGTTTTTTCAAGTCTTCCAATTATTCCTATGTAGCAAAATGGGACGGCACATCCTGGAGTGAAGTGGGTACGGGTGCAAATATTCTCAAGGCAAATGGAGCCATTAATAGCATTTGCACGGATACAGCCGGCAATATTTACGCAGCCGGGGCTTTTACCAATAGCGCAGGGAAGTGCTTTGTTGCAAAGTGGGATGGTACAAGCTGGACGGAAGTTGGCAATCTTAAAGCAAACGGAAAGATAAGTTCAATTTGCCTGGATAGTAAAAACAACATCTATGCGGACGGCTCTTTTACGGATTCCATTACTAATTCTCTCTACGTTGCAAAATGGGATGGTACAAAGTGGACGAATATCACTAAAGATACACTTAATGGATTAATGGGATTTGTGCAGGCGGATAGCGTTGACAATATCTACTTCGGCGGTGCGCTTTTAACAAAGGACAGCAATTGATACGCAGGAAAATGGAACGGTACTTCCTGGAGTTCCCTGGGGAATGCCAATACGACCAAGGGAGTGAATATTGTTCTTGCAATGGCATTTTCAGGGAATGGCGATATTTATGCAGGCGGATTTCTTAAGGATACTTCCGGTAAATATTATATTGCCATGGCGAACTCCAAGGTGGCAGGCATAGAAGGTACTATAAACCCTGCTACACACCTGGATGTATACCCTAATCCTGCAAATGACATGATTTATTTCCGAAGTGAAAATAGTATCATAAATGGCCTTTTGGTGGTAACTGATATTTCTGGTAAAACAATAAGGCAGGAATATATTAATGGCGGGGATAATTCCATTGATGTTTCGTCATTCCCCATTGGAGTTTATATTGTGAAACTTCAATCTGCAAAGGGAATTTATATTGGAAAATTTGTGAAAGAATAGTCTGAACACGATTTAAAAGATTTAGAGATAGACAGGATTTTTTTTGTAGAGACGCGATTCATCGCGTCTCTTTTTTTGTTTGAACGAGCGCGTAAATTAAATCTGCGTTATCAGCGCGATCCGCGGGAAAAAATTCCGCAATCAGCGGGAGATAGCTACTGCAATTTAAATGTAAACGGACAAGCCGAATACATTTCCCAGGGTTCCCCGTCCAGTTTTCCGCAGATCCATTTTGGCATAGTGCGCACTACACGAAATCCTTCTTCCTTGAATAGATTATTTACGCCTGTAGTTTCCTTGATCGGGTTGTTTTTGCTATCAAATGCTTCAAGTTGTGACAGGCTTCCATCCTTACCGACTAAAAACAGAATTTCTATTTCGCCCTGCTCATTCATTTCCAAAGCCTCCGGAGGGTATATAACAGAACGCCGAATGAAATCAACAAGTGCACTCTTCCCTCCCGGAAAGGATGGCGCTTTTCTAAAAGGATACCAGGCAGTATCCTTTCCGTTGATGTCAAAACATTTACCGTTTAATAGCGAATCATTCAAATAATTGTCTTGTCTTTTTACTTTACCATTTGGCCAATAAGTTAAAAGCTCTCCGTTGAATGCGTTATTACTATAATGAGCATCTCTCCATAATTGACCTGTTTTGCGCCATCTCTTGAACGTACCGGACACGGTTTTGCTTTTATAGTTTGAGTAATGGATCTCTGTAGAAATTTGCCCGGATAAAAAATATGTTTTTGCAAGCGCGGGACCGGAAGAATCCTTGCCTTCAAGTTTTACGGTCAAGGTATAGGCTCTGGAGGAGGCTACATTCGTCACGACCATATTGCTATCGTAATAAACTTTTTCCTGCGCAAATGAATTCATTGCATACAGACAGAATAGGAGGGGGAATAGTTTTTTCATCACAGTACAAAAGTATTAAAAATACTTTTTGAATATCATTTTATCGATCTCTTTCCGTTAAATATAAAGTTAAACATATATTTGCATGGTATGAAAATGTGGTTTGCCAATTTATTGAAGTATATGATTGCGGGATGGCTTGTAATGCTTCTATGCGCTCCACTGGATGTATATGCCGTGCAGGGCGGTAAAACCCGCATACTGGTCATCCTGGACTGCTCCGGAAGCATGTACGCCAAGTTTGGCAAGGCGGATAGGATCACGGCTGCTAAAAAGATCCTGGTCCATCTTGTAGATAGTATGCGCCAGGTCCCGAATGTGGAGCTGGCATTGCGTTGTTACGGGCACCAACATTCCGCAAAGGAGCATGATTGCAAGGATTCCAAGCTGGAAATACCCTTTGGAAAGGATAATGCGGATGAGATCATAGCTTTTGTGAAAAAAGTAAAGCCCAATGGATGGACGCCTATTGCTTATAGCCTGAATGAAGCCGCGGGTGATTTTCCGGATGCTAAGGAAAGGAATGTGATCATGCTCATCACGGATGGCCTGGAAGAGTGTAATGGAGATCCCTGTGCTGCTTCCAAAGCCCTTCAGGAAAAGAAAGTGACTCTGGAGCCTTATATCATTGGTATTGGGCTTACCGATAAAATGATGAAGGAATTTGATTGCGTAGGCAGGAATTACAATCCCAAGAATGAAAAAGATTTTGGAAGGGTGGTATCCGGCGTTATTTCGGAAGCATTGGATAATACAAGCGTTCAGGTAAATCTACTGGATGAAAAAAAGAATCCGGAAATGACGAATGTGCCGATGGTATTTTCCGGAATTCCCGCAGGTAAATCAAACAGTTCGTTTATGCATACGATGGATAAGAACAATACTCCTGATTCATTTTCCATGGATCCGAATTACGCATACGACCTGAAGGTTTTTACCGTGCCTCCCGTGGAAAAGAAAAATATCAGCCTTAAAGTGGCGCATCATAACACCATAACGCTGGATGCACCTATGGGGTATCTTTCCGTAAATTCAAGCTCGTCCGATTATAATAGTGTCAGTTGTCTGGTAAGGCGCGCAGGTACCACTGATATAGTAAATGTGCAGAATATTAATAACTGGCAGCGCTATTTATCCGGTTCTTATGATATTGAAATTCTTTGCATGCCGAGGATCAGGATCAAAAACGTGAACGTAAATGGCACAGAGCCGAACAAAATATCGGTTCCCGATCCCGGTAAGCTTGAAATTTTCTATAAAGGGGATGAAGTTATTGGCAGCGTATATGTATTGCGCGATCAAAAGCAGGAATGGCTGTTTGATTTTAAAGGCAGCATTGCTTCCCGACGTGAATTGTATTTGCTACAACCGGGAAAATATTTCGTTTCATATCGATCTTCAAAATCCACCAATATAACAGATACCCGCAGTGATAATTTTACGATCTTTTCAGGCGGCACTGCACAGTTTAAGACGGAGTAGTAGGGAGTGACCCTCGCGATCGCCCATTGCATAGCACATACAGAGTTGCCACCTTTTAGAAAGTTGGCAACTCTTTTTATATAGTAGTCTTAGTCCACCAAAGGCAAATCGTACATCGTACGTCACCAAATCATACATCACCCACCGTTCGTTAACCAGTTCGCCCCGCTCCTTAATTCCGGCTTTTTTCGGGGTTAGTATCAATATACCTTTGAATCATGATTTAAAATACAAGGTAATATGAGCAACGCAAATAATCTCCGGTTCCCCTTTCAAAAAGAAGAAGTTCATGCACGCATCACACATCTTCATGCACCGGATAGTTTCATTCATTCAATGTCCTCACTCTTTCATAACGCAGGAGACGGAATTGATAAATTGTTCCCTAAATCATTAACACCGAAAGTTCACCTGCCAAAAATAAATATTCTCAGGAAGCGTAAGACTGCGGACACCGTAATGTCCCTTATGCTTGCCCTTCCGGGAAAAGAGGAGTCATTTCAAATGCCATTTAATAAAAGATATATTGATGCCCTGAGCCTGCAAAAAATATTATCCATCAAAACAGGCAACTTAACCTTTAAAAAGGCTCATTTCCTTTCCATATTCACCAACCGCCGTGCCATTGTTTTCACTGCAAGCGGCAATTCTGAAGAGCAGGCAAAATTCATGGCGGACCTTTGGTATCACGAATGGAGAAAAGATCAGAAACATAAAAACATTGCAGTAAAGATCATTGAAAAAGAATATATATGCGACCGTAAGAACTCATCCCTCCACTACTGTGAATTGAAAGTAAAATACGCCTTTAAGTTGATAAAAGATTGATTGAAGTATAAGTAAAGATTGTGGTTTTGGGTTTTTGGTTGGCAAGTCCCGGTTCTAAGAACCCGGGACTTGTCTTTTTTATTTCGGATTTCGTTCGCCGCGGCGAATTCGATTTCGGATTTTC
>CAILMK010000422.1 GCA_903835275.1 uncultured bacterium
AACAACATTGCTGCGGATCGTTTTCACATCAATATTTTTAACATCATTGATCAGGCTGCTCTGGCATTGGGTATTGTCAAGTTTTCCATCAGTTTTTATATCTAATGAAATTCTTGCTAATAAATCCGTAAGGTCGCCTTGCGTTCTGAAGCCCTGGCAGATGGTTGATATTGCCAGAAGTGCCGCGTCAGGATCACTGCTTGCGGAGATATTTACTTTGTCAGGATCTTTTGTATTTGCGTCAGCAGCAAGGAATATTTTCAGCACTTCTGTATTGGATTGCTGGCGTGCATTTGCGAATGTGGAACCTGTACTAAATAGATAGGCAAGACGTTCCTTTCCCAGATGCGTCAGGATATTTACAAAGTGATTTGAAGTATCCGATGCATCTACAATGGCATTCAGTGTTATTCCAGAAGGAGAAACATTGCCGTCTACTTCGTTAAAATAATATCCATTAGCAATAAGCAATACATAAGGAGAAGAGAGGCTTATATTTTTAAAGGAAAAAGCACCGAAATCATTACTGATATTTGCCTGGTAGGAGCGGCCTGTCTGGTTCAGATTTTTATCAAGTTCATACAAGATGATACTGCTTCCTAAAATGAAAGGCCCTTTTTGTACCTGCCCGTTAAGGCTGTATTGTTTTGCAGGTGTTGCAGCATTATTAGTCGCAGAATCCTTTTTGCAACTGCTGAATGCAACAATCATTATTGCTGCATAAATGAGAATGGATTTTAATTTCATGGTGTTTTGTATTTTTTGTAAAGTTAATAAATGTTTTTAAAATCTACAACCCATGCTCCGAAAGCAGGTACAACATGGCTCCGAGGGTAGCCGCGCCCATTTCCAGTTCGCGTTTGTTTATAGCTTCAAATTTATCGGCAGGGGTGTGGTGGAAATCAAAATAGCGCTGGTTATCCGGCGTCAGGCTCATCACAGGAATATTATCTTTCTCCAGGGGACTGATATCAGTACCGCCGCCGCCTTTTACAAACTCTGCTGCATGGTATGGTTCAAAATATTTTTTCCATGGCAATACTTTCAAAAAAACAGAAGTGTCCTTGCCTATGCTGAATCCACGGGGTACAAAACCTCCTTCATCACTTTCTATGGCAGCTATTGTATGTTCCCCATTTTGTTTCGCAAGCTCCTCATATTTCAATCCTCCGCGCATTCCGTTTTCCTCATTCATAAATAAAACTGCGCGGAGCGTGCGTTTAGGGCGGATATGCAATGCGAGGAATAAACGTACTGCATCCATGCTTTCCACGCATCCTGCGCCGTCATCATGCGCACCCTGCGCAAGATCCCAGCTATCCAGGTGTCCGCCAACAACAATGATCTCCTCAGGATGTTCACTGCCTTTTATTTCTCCAACCACATTGTAGGATTTGGCATCCGGAAGCCATTCGCAATGCATTTCCAGTTTGCATTTTATCTTCGGATCGTCTTTCAACATTTTATCCAAAAGGGTTGCAGCGTTTGTGCTTAATGCCGCGGCAGGGATCTTTTTTACAGAGTCGTCATAATGCGTCCCTCCGGTATGTGGAAGATCATCCTCTGTGAGGTTCATTGAACGGATAATAACCCCAACGGCCCCGTATCTTGATGCCATTACTGCTCCGCCGCCACGTTGATCCACGGCACCGCCATACGCTTCGAAAGTATTGATCTTTGTCGGGTCCATCGGGCGTGCATAGAAAACTATTTTGCCTTCAATATTCTTTCTTCCCAACTTCGCCACTTCTTCCAGTGAATGAACTTCTATAATTTCCGCAGTAATAGGTCCTTTGCCGGTACCGATAGATCCTCCTAAGGCGCAAACAGGCGCGAAAAAAGGCTTGCCCTTGGATGGAATGATCCATGCACTTTCCTTAGGACCGCGAACCCAATGCGGCACCATGCATTCCTGTAGGAATACCCTCTCAAATCCTGCCTTTTCAAAGGCAGCTTTCCCCCATTCCACGGCATTAGCTGCTCCTTGAGATCCGCTAAACCTATGCCCGCCGCGGCATAGGGTATCTAACCATCCATAACACCTCCCATGTGAAAGCTCCTCATTGTAAATTTTTCTGATGGTTTGCTCATCCTTATCCTGTGAATAAAGACGGGATGAAAGAAGCAGGATACACAATAATGGAAGGATTCCGGGTTTCATAATTTTATATATTTCAGGAGCGAAGATACGAGGGCTTTGGAATTTTCAAATTTCTTTATAGGATTATTACTAAAATTTTATTCTTATCTTTCGAGCATATTACAATGCGAAAACTGCTCACTCCAGTAAAAATATCATTGCTACTATGGGTTTTATCCATCGCTCCTCTGAAGGGACAGGTGACGGATAAGAAGCCGGCAGATAGTGCGCATATTGCCCCGATAGACATATTTGATGTCGGGGTAAAGGTTCTCGGAATTAAAAATTATCACCGTGGAGGAGGCGATACCAGTGCAAAGTCACAACGCCCTTATTTTGCCCTTTTGCCGGGAATCGGGTATGCTCAACAGCTTGGCTTTTCGTTTGATATTACGTCAAATGTGTCGTTTTATACAGATAAGTCACCTAATGCCAATATCTCAAAAATTACCATTGAACCTATTTATACATTCAAGCATCAGTTTTTTGTTTCTGTGATCTCAGATGTATGGACAGAAAAAAATGAATTTAATTTACAGGGTGACTGGAGATTTTACAGTTATCCCACCCAATTATATGGCCTCGGCGGGCATACCTCAATTACCAATAGCGCGGGAATTAACTATTCACATATACGCTTTTACCAGTTTGTTTTAAAGCAACTGGCTCCCGATCTATTGGTTGGCCCGGGATATGAATTTGATCATTACTGGGATGTGAAAACAACTGATAATACAGCAACGGGAGTTGCCCTTGACTATAAAAAATATGCCAATGGCAACCTGCCGGCAATATCTTACTCCTCCGGCCCTGCCCTCAATCTTCTGTATGATACACGCAGAAATGGAAATAATCCACATCCCGGTGAGTATTTGAATATTGTTTATAGAAATAACCTTTCTGCCTTTGGTAGTACATCCAACTGGCAATCACTCATAGTGGATGCGCGCAAATATATCAGCCTGACAGACCGCTCAGCTAATATTCTGGCATTTTGGAGTTACGACTGGCTAACCCTTAGCGGAAAACCTCCATATCTTGATCTTCCTTCCACCGGATGGGATACGTATGCAAATCTTGGCAGGGGATATATTCAAGGCAGGCTGCGTGGAAGCAATCTATTATATTTAGAATCAGAATACCGGTTTTTTCTTACCCGAAATGGTTTATTAGGGGGCGTCGTTTTTGCTAACATACAGACTGTTTCAAATTGGCCCGGTAATAATTTTGATGCATTTTATCCCGCCACCGGAGCAGGAATAAGATTAAAAGCAAATAAATTCTCGGATCTTAATATCTGTCTGGACTACGGCGTAGGTATTGCGGGTGCAAATGGCTTTTTCTTTAATATTGGTGAAGTTTTTTGATCACTTTTTTAAGACCGGAATTTATCCGTAGAGGCATATCGAATTTGCGTCATAATCTTTAAACCAAATCATGCGTTTTCTGGGATTTTTGCAATTGTCGAATCAGGCACAATAAACCATTGGACGGAAATATAGTCCAACATGGGTTAAGATGATTCACACACTTCTGAAATTGTGCTTGCTCTCAAGCCTTATTGTATTGCAGTCTTTCAAGTTAGAAGCACAGACGGATTCCGCCAAAGTGCATAATACTGACATACTGGAAATAGCTGCACACGTATTACATATAAAGGATATTAAAGAGCAACCTGATTCACTTTCAAAAACACATCATCCTTTTTTTGTGATCATTCCGGGCATTGGGTATGCATTGCAGACAAGTTTTACTGCTGCTATTACTGCCAATGTTTCTTTCTATGCAGATAATCGCCCGGATGCTAATATTTCGACTATTATTGTCCAACCCATTTATACTATTAAACAACAATTTATCCTGCCCGTAATTTCAAATATATGGGCAGAGAAAAACAAAGTCAACTTTCAGGGTGACTGGAGGTATTATAGTAATCCGTCCGTTACTTATGGCCTTGGAGGATACTCATTGTTGAATAATAAAGACGATATAGATTATAGCCACCTTAGAATCTACCAGACAGGACTCATTCAAATTTTTCCTGATCTTTTAATTGGACCGGGCTATATGCTGGACTATCACTGGAATATAACTGATAATATTAGCGGAAATGAAAATGCGACTGATTTTAAGAATTACGGATACACCAGAACCAGCACCTCATCAGGAATTTCCGCTAATGTATTATACGATACGCGCAGAAATGCAAATAACCCCGTTGCGGGTAATTTCCTGAACATAATCTACCGGCCGAACCTTACGGCTTTGGGAAGCAATTCCAACTGGCAGGAATTAATCATTGACGCAAGGAAATATGTCGAGGTATCAGCGACGTCAAAAAATATTCTTGCCTTCTGGGCGTATGAGTGGTTTACGGTTTCCGGTAAGCCTCCTTTTCTGGATTTGCCCTCAACAGGTTGGGACACTTACGCAAATATGGCAAGGGGATATATACAGGGTAGATTACGGGGAAACAACCTGCTATATTTCGAGTCGGAATATCGTTTTCACTTGAGCAGGAATGGCCTTTTCGGCGGGGTGGTTTTTGCAAATGTGCAAAGCGTATCAGAAATTCCGGATAATAGATTTGAAGTATTTTATCCGGCAGTTGGAACAGGTTTGCGTTTGAAATTAAATAAATATTCCAATCTCAATTTTTCCCTGGATTATGGCGTAGGCATTGACGGATCCAGGGGTTTCTTCCTGAATCTCGGAGAAGCGTTTTAAATATTCTTCAGCGAATACAGCACAGGTTTGCTCGGACTTGCATCAGATTCAAAGGATGCAATTTGCAAATTCAAAAGATAATTTCCATCAGGTATTTTATCATCAACAAAAATCATTTCCGTTACTGTTTTTTCAATATTCCATTCTTGCGGATGGCCAAAAAATATTTTGTGCGCTGTCAGGTTCGGATCATCTTCCTTATCCAGTGAAGGAAGATCAGTAAGGATATGTTTTATTCCTTTCGCATTAAATATTTCCATACATTCCGCTTCAAAATACGGTGGATTGTTTCCTGAATAATTTGTTTCTTTTTTACTTTCATTATTCGGCAGGCTGCGGATAATAATTGCCTCTGCAGGAAAATTAGTTTTTTCTAATAAAAATTTTACAGAAGATGCAGCAATAAATTTATTACCGTCTTTTTCACT
>CAILMK010000423.1 GCA_903835275.1 uncultured bacterium
CCCTCTCCTTGGGAGAGGGGATGGGGGTGAGGTCAATTTGAGTTCTGAATAGCATAGGGTTTCAACCCAATGCTAACAATCACTCCGAAATTTTCATTGCCGTATATGAATTTCCTTTCAAAGCCTCCACAGCTTTTTTAAGTACTTCATTCTGTTCATTTATGACCTTGAAAAATCCTTCATTATGGAATATCTGTTTTGCAATAAGCGCCTTTAATTCCATGCGTATGAATTTCCCTGAGGTATTCATTCCTTTTTCATCGCGTTTGATGCCACTTTTTATACCATAAGCGGCAAACTGGTTCAGGATGTTTTCATCAATAATGAAGTTGCTGCTGAAGCTTCCGAAATCAGGATATTCCTTCACAATTCTTTCACGGTTATGCTCCATATAAATGGCAACAAATTCGCTGAAGATACCCTTGCCGGAAAGGTTGTGCAGATAGTCGGAATTTTCACTGGTATCCAATGGAACAAATATATCCGGCATGATTCCGCCGCCGCCATAAACAGTGCGTTTATGCGCCGTGAGATATTTTAATGAATCATTGAATTTGATGCTGTCCCTGGAATATAATTCACCGTGTTTGATGCGGTTGCTCAGGTCTTCTTCATAATCCTCAAGCCCCTTCTTGTATGATTTCTGAATGGAGCGTCCGCTAGGAGTATAGTAGCGTGCAACAGTCAGGCGCACTTCCGAGCGGTCATTCAGCATGAAAGGTTCCTGTACAAGTCCTTTTCCAAAAGATCTTCTTCCAACAATAATTCCGCGGTCCTGGTCCTGGATGGCACCGGAAACAATTTCACTGGCAGAAGCTGATCCTTCATCCACCATAACAGCGAGCCTGCCGTGTTTAAACTGTCCGTCTTCTTCGGCTTGGTAAATTTGCTTAGGACGTACACGCCCCTGTGTGTAAACAATCAATTGATCCTTGAATAAAAAATCCTGTGCCAGCGTGATGGCGGCTTTTAAATATCCTCCCGGATTATTGGTAAGGTCAAGCACGAGATCCTTCATTCCCAAATTACGCAATTTTTTAATGGCCTCGTTGTATTCCTCTATGGTAGTTGCGCCGAAGCGGTTTATTTTTATATAGCCAATCGTAGGAGTGACCATATACGCGGCATCCACAGTATAGAGAGGGATTTTATTCCGAGTGATCGTAAAATACAGCAATTTTTTATCACCGCCGCGTTCCACACCAATTTTTACCTTGGTTCGTTTTGGACCACGTAGTGCTTTTTTAATATCCTCGGTGGAAAGATGAACACCCGCGGCGGTCTTATCTTCGATGCTGATTATTTTATCTCCCGCGTGAATGCCAACTGCCTCGGATGGGCCTCCTGATATGGCGGAAATAACGACGATGGTATCGTTCAGTGTGTTGAATTCTATTCCCACACCTTCAAAACTTCCCTCCAGTTCCTCATTGCTTTCCATTACTTCCTTTGCAGGGATATAAACTGAATGCGGATCAAGTTCCTTGAGCATGGCATCAATGGCGGCATCGCTGAGTTTCCCCTCATCAGGAGTATCTACATAAGATTCCTCAACGAGTTTAAGTACATCGCCGTATTTATTAATGGAATCGTCTTTTTTGGCATTTCTCACCATGGGTTTAAATGCTATTCCAACAGCCATACCTGCGGCAACTAACAAGGTAATTAGAAAAGGTATCTTATAATCAAACTTTTGCATTCTGCTAATATTTAGTGCAAATTAAACGTTTATGAAGGGTAAAAGGATACAAAACACAAAAGAAGAAAAAAGGTATCCTTATTATTGAACCTTCATGTATTTTTCCTCACTACCGAATCCGCCTTTCTTTACGAAATTTTTAAACTGTCTGCGGGTTGGATTGTATCGCTTGCTGACGGAATCCGCGGGAGATTCGCGCAGTTCCCGGAGGTTTTTAATATCCTTGTCCATTGTGATGGAGATATGGGCGATGACCAGTTCGCCTTTTTCCAGGGAGATCTTTTTTACATCCCAGGTGCTATCGTCGTATTGGGTATTGAGGAAATAATATCCCCTGAATTTCTTGAGCTGGTTCTTGGATGAAATATTAAAAAGTGTATCAATCCCAACAAGGTGCTGCACAATGGTATCCCCTTCAATAGAAACAGGAATTTTTTGTCCCGTTTTTATATTTACAAGCAGGCTGTCCTCCAGTTTATAGCTGCTGTCCAGTTCTTTGCGCGGCATTTTTGTATCATTGTTATAACTTGCTATCATCAAATGATCCGATATGCGCAATTGCGAGTTATTGGCCTCGCTGAAATAATTCCCCCTGATAAATGCAGGAAATTCTTTTAGAACCGGCACTCCCGAAGGCTGTGATTCCCTGAAACTTACTTCGGGTTCGCACGAATAGAGGAAAAGTGTAATTGCCAGGAAGGGAAGAATGAGTTTGAACATAATCGTATTATTCACTGTAATGTGCACAAAAATCGTTAAAATTTATCATTGTTATCCCGATGCAAATTCAAATTTTTCACGAGGCAATATTTTAGTAACTTTGCAGCATGGATTATACCTCTATTGCCACCGAAGCGGAAGGCGTTGTACGCAGCACCGCGGAATGGATCAAAAAGGAAAGGCTTTCATGGGAAATTGGCAGTGTAATGAGCAAGGCGGATTCAAGCCTCGTTACCTCTATTGACCTTGGCTCTGAGGAAAGGCTGGTGAGCG
>CAILMK010000424.1 GCA_903835275.1 uncultured bacterium
GACACCTCCATTAGTTAAAACCAATGTCAGCTCATTAAGAACAATGAAGCTTGCATTGTCGAGGTGAATTACGAATCCCATTGAACTATAGGACCCGAGGCAAGGCGCAGTTAAAACTACTTTTGAACTATCACCCTTATGCCCGTTAAAGGTAATCGTGTTGGAAGAAGATACGCCGGTAATGTAAGGGATATCCACTGACTCGCTGTAAATACCGTCAGCAACATTGAATGTTACTGCGCTACTTACTCCGGGACCATTGGCAGAACCGCCGCTGGCACGGCTACCATAGATAAGGTCCGAATCAGCGTCATTAAAACTGGTGTAATTTGTGGAGGTAGGTGATTTGGTGGGATCTATTGTATAGGTCCCGCTCAAAGATGCATACGCGCTGTGATAACCGCATAATGCAAATGCAAGCAAGAGGAAAAGATACTTTATCTTTCCTCGTGAGGTAGAGAATGAAAATATATGCATAAAAAATAGTGTGTTTTGAACCTCAAATATACGACAATTAATTCTTTATTGTTACCCGTTCCACGATTATTAATCTATTTTCAACCTATAAATCGCTGTTTCATTCAATTTTAGAGAAATTAGAGCTTTTTATGGAATTACATAAAACCAATGTATTTCATCCAACTTCTAAGCGAAAACCCCTTGCGAAAAAAGTTCCAATATTGCCTGAAAAAAATCTCTAAATTTGTAATGTGAAATACTTCATCGTACTATCCACTCTTTTGCTTTTATCTATATCCCTTAAAGCTCAAAAAGAGCATAAGGACATTCAACCGGTATTTGGAAAATGCAACTGCGCTAATTACGAAGGATACATTCCCTATATTCCGGAATTAATGCCCTTAAAAAGGATCAGAATCGTTATTCATGTTTTCCAAAGGGATGATGGTAGTGGTAATTTCCAAAACACGCCCGAAGATCTTGCTTTTATCGGAAAAATACTGAACCATACAAATGGTATTTTGAACACGCTTGACACCATGCGGCCTTATCCTCCGGTTTGGTATAGAAAAACGCCTTCCTCCCGTGTACAGTTTGTCGCGGATACTATTCTCTTCCATCAGGATTCAAGATTGTACGATTTCAGGAAAAACGCAGGAATGATCAAAAACAATGATACTGCGCTGGATGAAGGTGCTGCCTTTACCCTTTCTGAAAAACTGTATGACAAATATGTAAAAAACAATCCTGAAGAATCTCAGAGAGACAAAGATTCAGCTATAAATGTATTCTTTGTAGAGGGTGGTAGTTGGAATGCCAAAGGCATGAGCTACAATATTTTTTCCAAGAAATGGCTTTATATCCTGGGCTCATGGTATAATTATAAATTCATATCGGATGCGCCAAATCATTGGGCAAATGGTTTGACGCTCGCACACGAATTCGGGCATGTCCTTGGACTTAACCATCCGTTTGAATATTCAAAATGCAAGGACCTTCCAAGAACGGCCAAAGGCACTACCAATAATTTAATGGATTACTGGCCGAAGGAAGGAAATGCCTTGACCCCATGCCAGGTAGGCACTTGGCACTTTGGTTTGGAGGGCCATGCCGGTGATGTCAGTAATGCCGTAATTCCAGACTGGTGTTCCTATCACAGCGATCAGGAAATGATTATTGAAAAGGGAGATACTGTGTTTTTTGACGGCGACAGAAAGCTCCTCGGTGATTTAACCATTCAACCGGGAGGAGTCTTGATCGTAAAATGCAAACTTTCCATGCCTCCTGGAGGGACTATTACGATTATGCGAAAAGGGGCACTGATCATTGACGGTGGCAAAATATACAATGCCTGCGGGGAAAAATGGAACGCAATTGTCATGGATAAAAACACCTCCATTTTGTTTATTAAGATAAAATCAAAAAGTATTTTCCAGGTATTCAATAATGGTAGTTTCATAGATTCGGAAAACGGAATCATGAAAGAAGTTATGTACTGAAAAAAGTAGCGGGCAAAGCAAAAAGAACCGGCAAAAATGAGAAATCATTTAAAATGTTTTGAAATGCGCACTTTGCCGTTGTATATTAGCTCCGAATTTTGAGAATATGAGTATTAGTACACAAATAAACGAAGAGCTTAAACAAGCAATGAGGGATAAAAACGAGGCTGGTCTGCGTGCACTTCGTGCTATTAAATCGGCACTGATACTTGCCCGAACTGAAAAAGGCGGCCAGGATGAAGTAACTGATGAACAAGCCATTAAGGCAATTCAGAAACTGGCGAAGCAACGCAAGGAATCCATCGATATTTATAAAAATCAAAACCGCGCTGATCTTCAAAAAACCGAAGAAGAAGAACTGGCGGTTATTGAAAAATTCCTGCCACAGCAACTTTCAGAGGCGGATGTTCGCACTGCCCTGAAAAAAATTGTAGAAGAATCCGGAGTAAGCAATATGGCTGAAATCGGGAAAGTAATGCCACTTGCAATGAAAGAACTGGGTGGACAAGCGGATGGAAAAATGATTTCTGCCATAATAAGAGAATTGCTTAACTAGCCTATAATTGGATAATAAGGTCCCGCTCCAGACTATTAAAAAAATAAATGAC
>CAILMK010000425.1 GCA_903835275.1 uncultured bacterium
ACTAAAATTCTCGTAGAACCCCTTTTCTTGCAAATAAATTTTTATTTAACATATAAACTTCTTCATATTCAGTGTTGTCATCATGGAACCTGAATACCAACTTGCCAAAGGCATTATATCCAACAAAAGTTTGCTTGTCATCCTTCACTTCTGCAAATACCATTAGATTATTGAATATGCCTACAAATTTCTTGTTATCATTATAATAAAATTGTTTCCAGATTTTTCCGCTTTTACCTCTTATGGTATAGCGGGTGCCCGATCTAAACCATGCAAGAGTATCATTGTCATTAAATCCAATATAGTCATGAACATTTGTTTCTTTGAAAAGAATTTTCCCGGGCTTAAAATAAGTGAATTCGGCAAAATTGTCGGAAAGTCC
Organism: uncultured bacterium; assembly: GCA_903835275.1. Taxonomy (GTDB): domain Bacteria; phylum Bacteroidota; class Bacteroidia; order CAILMK01; family CAILMK01; genus CAILMK01. The sequence continues at coordinate 383 of CAILMK010000425.1, forward strand.
ATTTTTTCCAGTGTGTGTGATATATGTTTTCAAGTCAATACCGACAAAAATATCATTTTCCTTGTATAATTTTGCATAGGATCGTCCAGATATATTTTTGCCATTCTCATTTATCAGAAAATAGTCATCGCCATTACTGACTACAGCCCCTTCACTATATACCGCAAGTACCTGTTTATAGATAGGCTTGATTATTATCTGTCCCTTCTTTTTGTCTAGGAATCCAAAGGAATCTCCATCCCGAAAAGGAATCATTTTTACTTTCATAAAATCAAAGGGAATATGTTCCCTTTTGATGTCGTCACTATTAAAATTACTAAAATTATGCAGATAAAAAGGAGGGATTGTATCCCGTAATGTTTGCTGTCCTTTTGTAACAAAGGTGCTCAAACAGAATACTAAAGTCAGATTAAATAATGTTTTTTTCATATACTTTCTCATTAATAGGGACCGGTACAGGTTAGTGCAATAACAAAAGGTCTACCAATCCCTTCTTTTTCTTGAAAATATTCCAATCAATCCTAAAAATGGCATCAACAATACCTGAAAGAAAATATCCAGTATCGGTGCTGCTATCCAAAGGTAGGGACTGTATAATCTCTTTCCTGCCATTCCGAAAATGATCAGTTGCAGGATCATTCTCAATGCAAATACTCCCAGTGTGGGCAATAATAATCCCGGCCAGATGCAACCCAGTGCAATTGCGGCATAAAAAATAAAATTTGCAAACCACAAAAAGCCAAGCCTGCGTTTATCTCCCCCTTTGTAATATTTGCTCACACTCACATGTCTTCTCTTCTGGCGGAACCATTCTCCCCAGCCTCTTTTCGGTTCTGAAAGCATAAAACTATCCTGTGCCAATTGCACCTGTGTATTCTTTTTGGTGGAGTGCATATTCACAAAAAGATCGTCATCACCGGCAGCGATTTTCAAATACGGAGAAAATCCTTTTTTATTGAAGAAAAGAGATTTTTTATAGGAAAGATTTCTGCCGACACCCATATAAGGTTTCCCGGAAAGTGCCAGTGAAAAATATTGCAGTGCTGTATAAAATGTTTCGTAGCGGATCAGTAAATTGAGCAATCCGCCGTATTTTTTGTAGGGGGAAAATCCAAGGACTATTTCCGTTTTTTTATCCCAATATCCTGCCTGCATGGTTTTCAGCCATTGGTTGCTTACAGGAACGCAATCAGCATCAGTGAGCAATAGTATTTCATGGTTCGCTGCTTTGAAAGCAAGCGTCAAAGCGAGTTTTTTCCCCTTGAAATCATTGATGTGTGGCTTGATGGTGATTATTTTCAGGTGCGGATATTTAAGCGCCATTTCTGCAAGAAGGTCATTCGTGCCATCTTCGCTTTGATCATCCACAACAATCACTTCAAATTTC
>CAILMK010000426.1 GCA_903835275.1 uncultured bacterium
GTTGTATAATTCACATATTTATAAATCCTAAATTTTACCGGAGCCCGTTAAATTCATTTAATTTTGGAGCATGAATAAATTCGCCATTGCCGTACACGGAGGAGCCGGAACCATCCTGCGCAGTCAAATGTCTGTAGAGAAAGAAAAGGAATACCAGGAAGGCTTACTTTCCGCTTTGCATGCAGGCAACAAAATTCTGGAAGCCGGCGGCGCATCTCTGGATGCCGTGGAAGCCGCAATTTGTGTACTGGAGGATAATCCGCTCTTCAATGCAGGAAAAGGTGCCGTCTTCACTCATGATGGCACACATGAAATGGACGCAAGCATTATGAACGGCAAGACACTGGAAGCAGGAGCCGTGGCAGGAATTACAGGACTTAAAAATCCGATTATACTTGCAAAGGCAATCATGGAACATTCAGGGCATGTATTGCTTTGCGGCGAAGGCGCAGCAGAATTTGCACGTAAAATGAATTTGCCTTTTGAAAATGACGAATACTTTTTTACGCAACAACGCTACGACCAGCTTTTGGAAATCCGCGACAGCGAAAAAACAGAACTGGATCATTCGGATTCAAAGGAAAAGAAATTCGGAACTGTTGGTGCAGTTGCATTGGATATCCATGGGAATCTTGCAGCAGGCACCTCCACAGGTGGGATGACGAATAAAAGATACGGACGTGCGGGTGATAGTCCTATCATCGGGGCAGGAACCTATGCAAACAATAAAACCTGTGCCATATCCTGTACCGGGCACGGGGAATATTTTATCCGTGCTGTGGTGGCGTACGATATTTCCTGCCTGATGGAATACAAGGGATATACACTGGAGCAAGCCTGCAATGAAGTCGTCTATAAAAAGCTGGTGGATCTTGGTGGAGAAGGCGGACTAATTGCCATTGATGCGCAAGGCAATATCCAACTGCCTTTTAATTCAGAAGGAATGTACCGTGGAATGAAAAAATCAGACGGAGATTTTGTGGTGAGTATTTATAAAGATTGACACATGAAATTATTTGGCGTCTAGTACCGGCGCAGTTGCATAAAATTTCCGTTCATTCAGGTAAAAGTGGTTTCCCTTTACCAATACATGTACGATCAGGTTTTCTATGGAGATAGGCTCCATATCCTCCAGGTCAGCAATATTTGAGTGACGGATATTATGTCCGTCGAAGATCAGGATCAATCCCGAACCGATGGCTTCCATTTCATTTCCGTTTCGGATCACAACACCTGTATCTTCTCCAAGTCCGATGCCAATGCAACCCGGATTACTGGCGACAGCCTGTGCAAGCCTGCCAAACCTGCCGCGGGTTACAAAATGCGAATCAATGATTACATCCTGTATAAACGCAAGTCCGGTAGTGATCTTTACTTCGCCTTTCAAAAGCGCGCCCGTACTGCTGCCCTGGTAGATCATTGTATTGGACATAGCCATAGCCCCCGCGCTGGTGCCTGCTACCACAAAATCTTCATCCCAATACCTGTTCAATATTTCCCTGAGGAAATCCGTACCACCAAGGATCATGCTAAGCCTTAACTGGTTTCCCCCGGTAAACATTACTCCGTCGCATTTTTTTATGCGTTCCGTATATTCTGGATTAAGGGCGTCTTCACGGTTTTTAATATGAATAAGGCCGATTTTCGTACATCCCAAAATACCAAAGGCATGGATGTAATTTTCGCCCACTTCCTCGGGAATATTGGATGCCGTGGTAATGATCTCAATGTAGGAATCAGCGCCTTTCATCTCTGAAAGGATCCTTTTCAGGATGCCTGTTTCAAAAAAATGCAAATAATTTTTCTGTTCAAAATTAGGTTCTATCGCCGAGCCTTTGTCTTCGCTACCACCTATGGATACCAGTCTTCCTTTGGGAATTTGCATGGATAAATCTTTGTATAATAAGGTGCAAATATAATTCCCACAGGGGTATAAATTGCCATAATGTGAATTTATTGTTTCGATTGCGTGCTTAAACCAGGATAAATCATCTCACATTATGTTCTTCACAGAAGCTATCATTCTTGAAATAAGTATCGGCACCTCCGTGATCAATGGTACTTATTAACTTGCCCTTTTCCCAGGTTTCTTCCTTGGCAAGGACGCCCTTTTCGTCCCAAAACTTCCATAGGCCATCCTTCTCTCCATTTATCTTTCGTCCCTCTTTTTCTTTTTGTCCGTTACAATGCCACCAGGTGCATAATCCATTAAACTCTCCATTGACAGAAACTCCTTTGTAAAGCAAGTTGCCATTTCTGCATATCTCCTCAGTTAGACCATTTCTTACTCCATCTTTAAAGTACATGATTCCGGAAGTATCTCCAACTTCACGGAACTGCACAACAATGCCATTAACCTTGCCTTTCAAAAATGGAGCTATTTCAACCATGTTTCCGTATCTGTCTACTTCAAAACTTATATGAGTTTTACCGCCGTAGTCTTTCTCAAGGTCAAGAGTTTTTAGGGGCTTTCCATATTTCTTTCTCCATTCATATTCCCTGCATTCATCTTTTGAAAAAATATTGATTCTTTCCGAAGCTAATCTGATACTTAAAACTTCGTAATCTGTATTCAACACCCATA
>CAILMK010000427.1 GCA_903835275.1 uncultured bacterium
CTGATGCATCTGTTTGCATGGAATCGGAAACATGCAGTGTGGAATCTGTAGTATTGAAATTCAGTAAATAGATCCAACTGTTTTTCAATGCACCTCCGGTGGATTGCGCAATTGAGCCGTTGATTTTATGAGTGATTATTCCTGAATAAGAGATTTTGAAGATACTGTTATAATAATAAGTGAAGCCAACAGGAGGGGTTGTTTTGACCACCTCTAAAGTATCGAGGCCAATTCCGTTTTGTAAATACTTATATCGATACCTGTAACTAAAGCTGTCATATCCTCCGGAAGAAGTATACAGTACATAGGTCTTAGTCTTGCCATCGGGACTATAAGTAGTTGTATCCTTGGAATATATTTTTGAGAAATAAATCCACTGAACCGTTTGTCCGGTAGAATAATAATTAATAGTTTTTTTCTGAAGACCGAATTGGGTTTTACCGGATGTGTCTGTGTAGGATAGTGAATTGGTCCAGGAAGTATCTCTACCCGAAGCATCCATGGCATGTATATCCCTGCCGCTTAAGCTTTTCGTTCCGTAATAATCATAACTGTAAAAAATAACGGTATCAATATTTCCGGAGTAATGATGTTCGTATAAACTCAATGCACTGCCAAGTTTCGTGGAGTCTGTACTGGCAAATTGATGTTCTTTGAGAATTCGTGAATACGCATCATATTCATACTTGATTAATCCGGTACTTACAGGATATGCGTATGAAATTACATTGTAAGTTTCCTGTCTGATCTTATTCCCATTAGTATCATAAAAATAAAATATGCTTTCTAAAGTATCGATTATTGTATAGTCTGTATCCCATCTGCAATAACTATATTTTGAGAGCAGGCCATCCTTATTATATTCTTCAATATACCCATTGAGGTAAGCGGACGGATAGGGATTCCAAAGGTTTGAATCAGTAGGACTGTTTATCTGCCAGATAGCAAGGATAGTTGTCCGTGATTGAAATCGAATTGGCACTTTCTTCTGTCCGTAAACAGAAATGGCAGCGCATACCATGATCAGTAGAAAAGTTAATTTTTTCATTGCAGTTGTTGTTTGATATTTAAACAAATATAGGAAAAAATATGAATTTCGGTGAAATAGTAACAAATAAAAAAGGGGTTTCCTTTTATCGCTAAATGCACGAAGTGCTTCCCCCTTTAGGGGGTTAGGGGGCAATGGTCTCTACAATCGGATTGTTTTTTGGCTGGCTTAAGTATTAGCTTGTGCCAATTTTGAAAAACTAATTAACCCTTCAAATATCCCTTCTCCTCAATCCAGGAATAGATTTTTTCTGTACCGCCTGCATACATTTCTATATAGGTCCTTGCGGCATTGGCGCTGAGTAAAAGCTCTTTTTCTGAGGAAAGATGCGTTAGTGTTTTTGCAAGACCTTCATAGCTGCGGTAACTGAATCCGGCACTGCAGGAAATGAACTCATGCGCTTCCTTGAATTTATGATAATTAGGTCCGAAGATCATCGGTAGCCCGAAGGTAGCTGGCTCCAGCAGATTGTGTATGCCCTTGCCGAATCCTCCGCCGATGATGGCGATCTGTCCGTATTGATAAATGGAAGATAACAAACCCACGGTGTTTACGATCAGTATTTGTTTGGAAGAATCTGCTTCACTTAGTTCAGAATAAAGCGCGGCTTTATCACCAAATATTTCACGGATGCTTTTAATATTAGAGGCGCTTATATCGTGCGGAACGATGACTAATTTTTGTTTGATGATCCCAGCATTAATTGCTTCCTGTATATCTGTACATTCCTTTATATAAACGCTGCCGCCAATGATTGCTTTTTCCCCGTTGACAAATGCTTCAATGGCCGGGATAGGATTTACATTTTTTGCAATATCAATAACGCGGTCTATCCGTGTATCACCGCAAACAGTTGAATTCCCCAGGTCCAGTTGGTGCAATAATTTTTGCGAGTAATTATCCTGCGTAAAGAAATAGGTGACGGCATCGAGCATTTTGCGGAATACATTTCCATACCATTTGAAAAAGGATTGTGAGGTTCTCATTACCGCGGAGACCATGATAAAAGGAATCTTCCGGCGGTAGATGCCCATGAAATAATGAAACCAGAATTCGTATTTTACGAATATGATGAAACGTGGTTTTACAAGGTCAAGGAATTTCCGTGCATTTCTGTGGGTATCTGCGGGAAGATAAAATACATAATCAGCGTGAGGATAATTTTTTCGTATTTCATATCCGGAAGGAGAGTAAAAAGTAAGAATAATTTTTATATTGGGATGTTCCTTCTTTATTTTTTCAATAAGCGGACGCCCCTGCTCAAATTCGCCGAGGGAGGCGCAGTGCACCCAGACCCTGAACTCACCGGTTTTAAGTTCGCCCTTTATTTTTTCAAAGATGTTCCTTCGTCCATCAACCCACAACTTCGCCTTTTCATTATTAAACAGCGCTGCGATTCTGATCCCCGTTACATAAAGGAAAAGCGCAAGGTCATAAATAAGGATACTGATTGCTTCCAAAATTAATAATATGTAGTTCCGCCAACCTTTGAATCTTTACCATACGCGGGGAATATCCAGGAAAATTTGAGCCCGAGAAGAACATCTGTACGGCGCTTTGTTTCCTGGCGCATCAGGTCGAAATCGTAAGGCCTTTGGTTATAAGTGAATCCTTCTACGGCTTCAAACTCAAGGTCAAAATTGATCCTTGAATTATTGCTCATGTAGTGATAGCCAAGTGACTGCGTAATGGCAGGTCCGTAGGTAAGTCGGTCATAACCATTTGTGTAGTTGCCTGCCAGTTGTGGCGGAGGGGCACCAACATAGTAATAATAGATCTTATGTTCCATAAAGCCTCCGCCCAGTTTTACGGAAACACCGCAATTAGGGTTTCGCTGAAAAATAGGTAAGACCTTACCGACTTTCAGGAAAACAAGGTTACCGCTTTCGTAAATGCTCATGATCTGGTAATCACCATTTGCATTAATAACGAATCTTTGGTTGGGGTCCGTACTTTTAGTGGAAATGCTGTCAAGTGCATGGTCATCCCTGACATTAGCACTGTACATATAAGAATATTCAAGGGTAAAGGTAAAGTTGTTAGCAGTCTTATATGCCATAAAGCCCCCAATAGTTATTCCCGGGCCAAAACGGTATTTCAGGTCCCCCGCAGTGATATCACCCTCAAGGGCAAAACCGAACATAAATACACCAAGGCAGGAATCCCGGATGGTGCGCTGCTGCTGTGCATGAAGCCTGGTAGTAAGGAGCCCTGTCAGAAGCAGGAATATGGCAAGGAATTTTCTCATAGTTGATATACAGGGCAAAATTAAGCAATTGTTACAATTCGCCGCTATTACAAATTTTGCCATTTATCGGATGATGTTAATTGGTCATTGTCCTTTAGTTAGCGTGAGTTCGTGATAAGAGCAAAGTTCCGTAGGAACGCAGGTTTGGTAGCAAAAGAATGGCCCAACTCTCCAAAACTCCGCCGATGCGTCCGCCATTGGCGGAGTTTTAAAAAAGATGCACAAATAATTCTACCAAACCTTTAGTCCTTACAGGACTATAAAACCCCTCGCCAAAAATGGCAATTCGTGTAGATATAAATCTCTTAATCTAATGACCATGCTTAATTGCCACCTTATTTGGATTTTCCCCGTTATACTTAGTATCTTTGCAAAAATTATTTTATTCTATAATGCAGCCTATCAGAATGGTTGATCTTGCCGGACAACACGAAAAGATCCGGGATGAGATTAACTCCGCTATAAATCAAGTTTTTAACACCACAGCTTTCATTAAAGGTCCCGATGTTGCGGCGTTTGAAAATGAACTGTCAGGCTTTCTTGGCATTAAGCACGTTATTGGCTGTGCCAATGGTACGGATGCCCTGCAACTGGCATTAATGGCTCTCGAATTGCCCGAAGGCAGCGAGGTTATTACGCCTGATTTCACTTTTGTGGCTACTGCCGAAGTGGTGAAGCTGCTGAAACTGACTCCGGTTTTGGTGGATGTGGATCCGGATACCTTTAACCTGGATATTGAAAAACTGAAGGCGGCTATCACTGAAAAAACAAAAGTGATCATACCCGTTCACCTCTTTGGTCAGTGCGCGGATATGAATGCGATCATGCAAATTGCGGAAGAGCACAACCTTTTCGTAGTTGAAGATAACGCACAGGCAATAGGTGCTGATTATAATTATAAAGGCAAAACAGTTAAGGCGGGAACCATCGGGCATATTGGATGTACCTCATTTTTTCCTTCCAAAAATCTTGGTGCGGCGGGTGATGCAGGTGCAGTTTTTACCAATGATGATGTGCTTGCTGATAAAATAAAATCCGTTGCCAACCACGGGCAGGACAGCCAGTATATTTACCGTGAGATAGGGATCAATTCCCGTTTGGATACTTTTCAGGCGGCTATATTGAGAATAAAACTTCGCCACCTTGGCGAATATAATGAAGCGAGGCAAAAAGCTGCCGCAGCTTATGATGCTGCTTTTGCATCCAATCCTGAATTGCAAATTCCGGTACGTGCAAAAGAGTCCACGCATATTTTCCATCAGTATACTCTCAGGGTTAAAAACGGAAAACGCGATGCACTGGGCAAATACCTGGATGAACACAAAATACCGAACAAGGTATATTATCCTGTTCCCATCCATGTACATACTCCGTATGCAACAGGCAGCAGGTTTGATGTGGCTGCTCTTAAAACCAGCATCATGCTTGGGGAGGAAGTGATCAGTTTGCCAATGCACACTGAATTGAGCGCGGATCAACTGGAATTTATTACCGTAACCATTAATAATTTTTTTAAACATTAATTTAATTACTGTAAGGGGAATTAATATCTCATTACAGAAAAAACAATTTTAAAAATATGCAAATAGCAGTAGTAGGTACAGGATATGTTGGCTTGGTAACGGGCACCTGTTTCGCTGAAAACGGCAACAGTGTATGTTGCGTGGATATTGACAAGGCTAAGGTGGAAGCCATGAAGAATGGGAAAATTCCTATTTATGAACCCGGCCTCGATGTTTTGTTTGAAAGAAATATCAAGGAGAACAGGCTTTCATTTACCACCAATCTTGCAGAAGGAATTGAAGGTGCAAAAATTATTTTCCTTGCATTGCCAACACCTCCGGGTGAGGATGGCGCTGCAGATTTGAAGTACATTTTGCAGGTGGCTGATCAACTTGGTCCCTTATTGACTGAATACACTGTGATCGTTGATAAAAGTACGGTACCTGTTGGTACTGCTGATCTTGTGAGAAGCAGGATTGCCGTTGGTGCCAAGGTTGATTTTGATGTGGTTTCCAATCCTGAATTCCTTCGTGAAGGAGTAGCAGTGGAAGATTTCATGAAACCTGAAAGGGTGGTAATAGGAACTACTTCCCCGCGCGCCATAGAAATGATGGACAGGTTGTATGCACCATTTGTGCGCCAGGGAAATCCGGTTATTTTCATGGACGAACGTTCCGCGGAAGTGACCAAGTATGCAGCAAATGCATTCCTTGCCACCAAGATCACATTTATGAATGAGATTGCAAACCTTTGCGAAAAGGTGGGCGCCAATGTGGATCAGATCCGTATCGGTATCGGTTCCGATAGCAGGATAGGAAAAAGATTCCTTTTTGCAGGAATAGGATACGGCGGAAGTTGCTTCCCCAAGGATGTGCAGGCACTTGCCAATACGTCCCGCAGTTACAATTATGATTTCAAGATTCTGGATTCCGTGATGGAAGTGAATGAACTTCAAAAAACGAGAATGATC
>CAILMK010000428.1 GCA_903835275.1 uncultured bacterium
AACTGTAGAGGAAAATGTTGCTTTCCCGATGAGATTGTTTACTGAAAGATCCGAAACTGAAATCATGGACCGTGTGAATTTCTGCCTGGATAAAGTGAATCTTGAAAATGTAAATAAACTTTATCCTGATGAAATAAGCGGCGGTATGAAAAAACGTGTAGGAATTGCGCGTGCTATTTCACTGAATCCGAAATATCTTTTTTGCGATGAACCGAATTCAGGTCTGGATCCTATCACATCTACGGTGATAGATAGACTGATCAAGGATATTACTGTTGAATTTGGAACCACCACCATCATCAATACGCACGATTTGAATTCCGTGTTGGAACACGGTGAAAATATTATTTTCCTGCATAAGGGAATCAAGGAATGGCAGGGCAGCGCGGATGAAATCCGCGATACAAATAACGATAGCCTGAATGAATTTATTTATGCTTCCGAAATGATGCGTGAAGCACGCGATAGAAATCTTAAACGATAAATTACTCAAATGTCTGTACAAAACACATTGGAACATCTGGATCTTAAAAATCTTCATGCACCTCATGGCAATACTCTGGTTTGCAAGGGATGGTTGCAGGAAGCTGCATATCGTATGCTTTTGAACAACCTTGATCCCGATGTAGCGGAAAAACCGGAGGAACTTATTGTGTATGGCGGCTCCGGAAAAGCCGCAAGAAATCCTGAAGCATTGGCTTTAATTCTTGAAGCGCTAAAAGATCTGGAAGATGATGAAACACTGATTGTACAGAGTGGAAAAGCAGTTGGTATTTTACCGACACATAAAGATGCGCCACGCGTAGTTATTTCCAATGGTATGTTGGTTCCCAAGTGGGCGACCTTTGAAGAATTTAACAGACTTGATAAACTCGGATTAACCATGTACGGGCAGATGACTGCAGGTTCGTGGATATATATCGGTTCCCAGGGAATAGTGCAGGGCACGTATGAAACATTTGGTGCGGCTGCAAGAAAACATTTTGGCGGTACGCTGAAAGGTACTATTACTGTTTCCGCGGGATTGGGTGGCATGGGTGGCGCACAGCCATTGGCGGTAACAATGAATGAAGGTGTTGCTCTCATGGCGGAAGTGGAGGAATGGCGTATTCAAAAAAGAATTCATACGCGCTACTGCGATATACAGATAAATGATATTGATGAGGCAATAGATCGCGCTCTGCAAGCAAGGAAAAATAAAGAAGCCCTTTCCATAGGTGTACTTTGTAATATTTGCGATCTGTTGGAAAGATTAATCGCCCGCAATATCACTCCTGATATGCTGACCGACCAGACCTCCGCACATGATCCTATCAATGGATACCTACCGCAGGGAATAAGTGTAGAGGAAGGAAATAAATTACGCAAAGCAGATCCGAAAAAATACATGGAGCTTTCTTATACAAGTATGGCGCATCATGTTGAAATGATGCTTGAATTGCAGAAGCGCGGTTCTATCACTTTTGATTATGGAAATAATCTTCGCGGACGTGCACTGGAAAGAGGCGTGAAAAATGCATTCGATTTTCCGGGCTTTGTGCCTGCCTATATTCGTCCGCTCTTTTGTGAAGGAAAAGGTCCTTTCCGCTGGGCAGCGCTCAGTGGAGATCCTGAAGATATTTTTACTACTGATAAGTTAACATTAGAATTATTCCCTGAGAATGAAGGCTTGCGCAGATGGATTACCATGGCGCAGGAGCGAATTGCATTCCAGGGATTGCCTGCTCGTATTTGCTGGCTCGGTCAGGGCGAGCGTGAAAAAGCAGGAGTAGCATTTAATAATCTGGTGAAAGAAGGAAAAGTAAAAGCGCCGATTGTTATCGGTCGTGATCATCTCGATACAGGTTCAGTCGCGTCTCCCAACCGTGAAACGGAAGCAATGATGGATGGCTCCGATGCTATTGCCGACTGGCCGATATTAAATGCCCTTATCAATACTGCCGGAGGCGCTACCTGGGTGAGTGTGCACCATGGCGGTGGTGTAGGCATTGGTTACTCCATTCATGCAGGAATGGTGATAGTTGCTGATGGCACTCCCGAAGCAGAAACACGCCTGCGCCGTGTACTTCACAACGATCCTGCTATGGGCGTTATCCGCCATGCCGATGCAGGATATGATATTGCAAAAGATACCGCAAGGAAGAATAGGCTGGATTTGAGACAGAGGCTGGGGGAGTGATTTCGAATTGCCAATTGCGAAGTGTCGCGATGCGCGGATTTTGTCTGAACTGGGATTTTTGGGATTATATGATGGACAGGATTATTTATCTCTGAAAATTCCAAACCACCTTGTGTCATCCTGGAAGGATCTTTTTTGTGTTTGTGATGTTGTAGGGAAAAGCAACAATCACCCCTCCCCGAACTTCTTAGGACTTATCTCTTCATGCTTTTTGAAAATGCGTATGAAGTAGGAGGCATCTTCAAATCCCAGACGATCTAAAATATTCGTGATGATATTTTCCCGTTGATTTCATATATCCTTTTCAAGTAATTGGCAAGTGTTTAAAAGGCCGATAAAATATAAGCTCATTCTATTCTCCTTAGTGTATACAAATTCTTCTTTTCCACTTATGTTTATATCAGGGAAATCGATTATATTTTCAAAGGATGTAAAGAATGAAATCTTATCAATTGGATAACCTAATTCGTTTTTCTCATCTACCAAAATGCAATTTTCATGTACGATAGCCCTGTATTTTAAACCTGTAATAGTTTGGAAATTTCCATCATGCGCAAGGAGATACTGGACAATTATATGCCATGCAACTTCAGCGTCATTGATTTTTAACTTCATATTTATAATTATTCACGACCCCACAGGGGTTTAACGTCTCTATAAATGATGTTTATCTTCCTTATGCCAATCAATCTTATATACAAATGTACCTTCCATCTCACCCCTCCCCAAACTTCTTCGGACTTATCCCTTCATGCTTTTTGAAAAAGCGGATGAAGTAGGAGGCATCTTCAAATCCAAGATGATCTGCCATATCAGTAATCGTGTTTTTTTTATTAATGAGTAATCTTTTTGCTTCGAGAATCAGGCGGGAACGGATAAGATGGGTAGTTGTTTTATCCAAATATTTCTTGCATAGTTCATTCAGGTATTTCGGGCTTAGATGAAGTTTCTCTGCGTAGAAGGAAGGAGAATGTTCGGTAGTGAAATGTTGTTCAATTAAATTTTCCAGTTCCTTTAATTGCCAGTGGGTATCCGGATGAATTGTTTTATTAGTTTCGATTAATCGCGATGATTTTGCCAATAAAATATCAAGATAGTCGCTAATGATATTGATGCTGTTCTCCTGTAGATTGGAATATTCATTGATCAATTCAATAAAGATATTCTCCATCCAAACCTTATCTGCTTTCTTTATATTTAGTTTTCCTCCTGCTGATGAAAACACAGCATAATTATTAACTCTCTTTTTCTGAAAATAACTTTCCAGAAATTCTTTTGAGAAAAACAGAATGGTTCCGGCGCCATTGTTTATTTGAGAAAAATTATGCACCTGCCCCGGAGTAAGAAAAAAGATGCTTCCGGGTTTCACGTCATGGGAAATAAAATCGACCAGATGTTTTCCTGTTCCTTTGGTGAAATATACAATGAGATAAAAATCATGACGGTGCGGTGCAGCGATAAAATCATGTTGCTTTAAATGCTCACTGAAATGATTTATATAAAAATGATTGCCCTGCTTTTCCGCGAGTTTGAAATCAGCAATGCTATAAACGGGAATCAGTTCCTTGCTCATGTCTTCTTTTGGAAGACAAATATAGGCACTAAATCAGAAATGCCATTTTTTTAAAAAATGGCATTTCTCTGAAGCCATAACAACCCTTTATCTCTAACACAAAGAAGATCCTTTCAGGATGACAACTCAATAGATTCGAGGCTTATTAATCTAACATCCGAAATGACTAAATCTTATATCCCTTCGCAGCATTCTTATCATAGCTATAAAACAAATTGATCCAGCCTGCCCTGCCGATGCGGTAATTCCATGGAGTCAGGATAAATACTCCAAGCAAACTGGCAAAATAAAATGCCCACGTAGGTGCCTGCGGACTGAAAATGTACATTCCAATAACCACTAAAAACATTTCCAGGGCGGTGAGTCCATAGCTTACATACATTGCACCGTAAAAATATCCGGGTTCCGGAGTGAATTCCAATCCGCAGTGATTGCAATGCGTATTCATTTCTGTCAGTTTTTTGATATTATAAGAAATCTTGTTGGTAAAGAGATCGCCCTCGTGGCAACGCGGACATTTGCAATTAACGATGCTGTATATTCTGCTTTCCTTTTTCATGATATTGGTTTTAAAAACACCTTACAAAGTTCATGTCTAAATCAGCAAGGATAACAGGACAGAAATCGGAACTTATAGCATTAAAGGCAGTAAATTATCATTTGATAATTGGTGACTCTTGACTGCTAACTGAAATCTGTTTCCTAATTTAGCGGCTTATTACTAATAAATATGAAGAAGCTTAGATCAGTCACTGCTTACAGGACAAACCTCACATCTTTCGCAGGAGATGACAGCGCAGATTATAAATTTTACCATCGCGAAATGAATGAGGCCGGCAATCCTGTACACGTTGTTTATTACTCCAAAAACGGGGAGGAAATGCTGGTGGAGGATTTTAAATACGATGAAAAAGGGCGGGTAATAGAAGAGGTCAATAACCATATTGATGAGGAACGCCTGGAAAAAAACACCTGGAAGTACGATGATAGGGGCAACATCATCGAAGAGGGCGAATATTATGAAGATGAACTCTACGAAAAGACCGTCCATGAATATGATGCCAATAATCGCAAGATAAGCACGAAACATCTGGATCCGGACGGCAATATGTTGGATAACAATACGTTTGAGTATGATTCTGACGGTAAATTGTTAAAGCATTCTCATGTGGATGAAAACGGCGACGCCGATTGGGAATTGGAAGTGAGATATAATGATCAGGGCAAAATGACCCTGGAAATAAAGAGAAGCTTTCCTGGCGGCGAGGAGATCACGGTCCATAGCTATAATGAAAAAGGCGAACGGATAGGTTCCGAAACCAAAAGTGCTTCCGGGGAAGTCATTCATTTGCTTGAAGAAGAATACGATGAATTTGGGAATCACCTGGAAACAATCAGCAAGAGCAGGTACCCATATATGTCTCATAATGTGAGAACTACGGAGTATGATGAACAAAAAAGGGCCATCGCCAGCCAGGTCTATGATGAGCAGAATAAATATATGTTATCCCGTGAAATTATTGAATATGGGGAAGACGGGCACCCTGAAACACAGGAGCTTTACGAACTCCGGGCAAGTTCAGGCATGACAAAGACTCATTTTTTGCTTACCTTTGATAATACATATTTTGAGCAAAGCTAATGTTCGGATTATTTAATAGAAGACTTACGGACGAATGTCCAGTTGATGAAAAAACCCGTAAATGGATCGAGGATTCAATTGTTTGGCTTTTTGATTCATTTGGAAGGGATAATATATTTGAGAAGAAGGTACTTTACCCTCATTTTGATTCTATTCCAGTAAGCTTTGATGGTACTGAAAAAAGTGCTCGGGAAGCTTTTAGGATTCTTGTGAAACAGATGGATATTGACCCAAATGAAATTGAACTGGAAATATATTCTGAAAGTATAGATGCGATTGAATCTGGAGGGGAATTTGG
>CAILMK010000429.1 GCA_903835275.1 uncultured bacterium
TATGAAAATTTTGAATCGGGAATACCTTCGACATGGACCAATGATCCAAATGATGCGGGGTATGACTGGTCAATTTTTTCTGCCTTTTATGAATTTCCTACTTTTTATTTTTTCGACCATACATATCCAAAAACAGCTCAAGGTCATTGTCCATATATCAGTTATGGAAACCCGGGCCTGTTGCCACCAAATAGGTTTGACAGTATCAACTTAATAACTCCATGCTTTGATCTTAGTAACACAACTAATCCGGTTGCGGATTTTTGGTTGATCAATGCGCCTTATTTCGGTCCCTATTGGAAGACCATTGATTCAAACAGTATTATATATATAGATGTTTATTGTAATGGGAAATGGTATTACAATATTGATACTCCATTGTACAATATTGGTCACTTTAATACTTGGGCAAATGTAAAAATTGATTTGCGACCTTACAAAGGGATTACAGCTATAAAATTAAGAGCAAATACTAATCCTAAAACCACTTATGCTACAAGTATTTATTTTGATGATTTCAGAATATATGATTGGAAAAATAATGATGTAGGAATTACCGGAGTGTTATCGCCTGAAACTAATGCTTATGGTGATAGCAATACTCAAATAGTGGTTGCAATGAAAAATTTTGGAAAACTACCCCAAGCCAACATTCCTTTTGAAGTTAAGATCGTGGGGAAAAAATCTGGTCTTGTGGCACTTTTGAAAGATACGCTTCGTTCCACCCTTGTAGCTAATGACATTGATACATTTAAGATAATTCCTTCGTTTAATTCATTTGCTGGTGATCAGTACTTCATCACTGCATATACGACTCTTGGTGTCGACTCCGTCCCTCAAAATGATTCTATTAAAGATACAGCTACTATTCACGCAGGATTTCCTCAACCTATAATATCCAGCACTGCTCTTTGTAAGTCTGGGATAGTAAAGTTGTTTGTTACCAATAATACTCACTACACTACTTTTTGGTACGACAGCCTCAATTCCAAACTTCCATTTTTTATCGGTGATACTTTATTTACCCCGTTTCTCACTAATAGCAGGAAATATTATGCTGTATTTACCAATGTAACTTCCTATAATCTTGGCCCTAAAAACGATTCAGTTATTTCTAAAAAACCTGTTAAGGATACTTCCAGTAATACCTGCGCTAACTGCTTTTGGGGACAAGCTATTAATGCAGCAGATACATTCGATTTAGATTCTGTAACGATTTATCCGGCACACTCCGGGAAAATAACATTTCACTATGGATTTATTCCGCCCGATTACATTCCTGATTTGATCCCACCTGTTACAGTAAATGTCATTCAAAACGGAAAGCCATATTCACGAGTAAGGATTCCTGTTGGAATGAGAATTCCCAAAGGCAAAAATGCTCAAGTATATCCCACAGTAACTACAGGTGGATTAACTTACAATGATGATAGCTCACAATACCCGTATGCAAGTCCGCCTGTAACTATATTTGGCAATGTGCCAACACCTCTTTATGGGGGATATTGGAGTAAAACCTACTCCTATTATTGGTATTTATACGATTGGAGAATTCGTGGCTATGGAGGACATAGTAAACGTACATCTGCTTGGGCTGAAATTGATAGTCCTGGTCAAACAAAGTTTGGTTATACTGAAAATTGTGCGGGGAAAATTCAATTTACTGACTCTTCAATTTACAAGACTGGCGTACTACCTAAATATGCTTGGAATTTTGGAGATGGGAAAACAGATAGTTTAGTCAACCCTGTCCATTCGTATAAAATCCCAGGCGTCTACAATGTTTCGTTAAAAATTGTATTTGCGGGAGGCTGCATGGATAGTGTTGCAAATAAACTGACGTCTTTCAAGGGTATGGACACCACATGGTCAATTCAAAGCAAAGCTGGTAGATTGCTTCAATACTCGGGATTTGATTCGACGTTAAAATATCAATGGTATTTTGGAGATAGTCTTACAAGTAATAATCAAATCGGAACACACATCTATAGCTCTGACGGTAACTATCACTTAAAAGTGAAGATTAGCTCTAACAATGGTTGCTCTGTAACGAGGGATACTCAGATCGTGGCATTAACTACTCAAGTGTATAAGTCCCGTAAAGATGAATTATTCAATGTACGTTTTAA
>CAILMK010000430.1 GCA_903835275.1 uncultured bacterium
AAGAAAAAATAAAATTCGCAGTACTTGGATTCGGGCATATCGGTAAACGTCATGCTGAGGAAATCAATGCGCATCCCGGTGCTGAACTGGTGGCTATTATTGATATTGATGAGGCAGCGCGTTCGCAAGCGGCAATTGTATATTCCATTCCTGTATTTGAGAATATGGAGGAATTCATTGCTTCCGGATTGAATGCTGATATTATCAATATCTGTACACCCAACGGATGGCACATTCCTCAGGCAATGCACGCTGTCGCCAATGATTTTCATGTACTTGTTGAAAAGCCCGTCGGGCTTGTTGTAAGGGAATGCGAGGAATTGCAAAATTTGTCTGTAGAAAAAAATAAAAATATTTTCTGCGTCCTGCAAAACCGTTATAGTCCGCCGGCTCGATTACTGAAAAAACTGGTCACCTCCAACAGCCTTGGTAAAATACTCTGGGTTCAGGTGAATTGCTACTGGAACCGCGATGCACGTTACTACAAAAACGGAGGCTGGCGCGGCACTTTGCATCTGGATGGCGGCACACTTTATACGCAATTCAGCCACTTTGTAGATCTGCTGTATTGGGCATTCGGTGACTTCGATATACTGAATACTTTCTTCGCCAATTGCAACCACGAAGGAATGATAGAATTTGAAGATACGGGTACCTTTACCTTTGAATTTGAAAAAGAAGGTGCAGGAGTATTTTCGTATTCCACTTCTGTACACAGCGCCAATATGGAAAGCAGCATTATAGTTCTTGGAGAAAAAGGAAGCGTAAAAATTGGCGGACAATATATGGAGAAACTGGAATTCTTCCAGGTGGAAAATATGGAAACTCCTACCCTTTCACAAGCAAATGCCGCAAATCATTACGGAGCCTATCAGGGCAGCGCTAATAACCATAGCCTCGTTATAGATAATGTAGTAAAAGCCCTGCAAGGTGAAAGTTACGAAATAGCCACCCTTGATGAAGCCATACATTCGGTGGGGATTATTGAGAGGGTTTACGAGGGAAGGTAACAGTGGGCAATTTCTGTCTCACACAGCTTTCTATGAATTCTTCTTTAGGCTGCTTCAAAGTTATAATCGTACTATAGCTTTAGAGCAAGGAGTTTACCTTTGATCGTTAATTGAACCATTGAATTTCCAATTCCTCTAAATTCCAAAACTTCATTTTCAAACAATTTATTTATTGCTGAGATTATTGACATTTCATCAGCATCAATATTTTTTTGAATATCATCAATTCCGCATGGATAAAAATCTAGCCCGCTAAAGTTTGTTTCAACAAGTATATAGGATAATATTTTTTGTTCTATCGAGCTCATATTCATTTAGTTTTAAGTTGTATATATAGTTTGTCAAAATAGATTCGTTCAGTCTTTTTGTTATATATTAGTAACCTTAAACTACCACCTTTTACAATTTTGACAATACAGGGCTTCCCATTTTCAGCAATAAAATCTGGATCGGCGTAGGTTGCAGTATTAATACTTTTCAAATTAAAAACTCTTAATATCTCAATATCTTCACGATTATTTTCAATTTCTAATGCCGCGTCTTGTTCCATTGGAATAAATATATATTGAGTATAACTTCTTTTACTTTGGAACAGATTATACACTTTAGTAATTGAAAGCTGTGAGAATTCAACTTCTTTAACAACTTTAGGCAAGAAAAAATTACTGCAGTGATACGGTAGAACATCTCCAATCCCTATAAAAAAGCCCTTTCTTTGAATATTGTAATTTACTGCATACGCTTTTTGTGAATATCCATCATTTGCCTCTTCAGTAAAATTTTGTCCACTTACAGCGTCAAAGCCAAAGTCATAAAAAGCTGAATTCAGATACCATGCTCTTATAGATTTTAAACTATCAGCCAATATTTTATAATTTGATGTTTGCTTAAATACGTTTTTTTTAAGATCCGAATCGAACGAATCGCACAAGTTAAAGTAGTCGAATACATTTAAATTGTACGCACTTTCAAAGGAAGCAGGAGGACCCATCCTATCCATCCTTAATAAAGTATTATCAATTTCATGAAAATATTCAGTTATTTTTGAAGGGCTTAATTTAACAGATTGATTCGTTAAATAAGAATTCATAAAAATCGCTTTTGATGTATCCTGCGAAAACACGTTACAACTTATATCAATAAGTACTATTAGAAGGCATATTTGTTTCATTCTGTATATTATCAAAATCAAGGTTTCTTCCCTTTGTAACTTACCAATGCAAGTTTATCTCCCTGTGCGCTGATGGCGATGCGGTAGAAGTTTGCCAGTTCGGTGCCTTTGAAATCGGCGATCTGTACCCATTCCTTGTCCTTGCGCGGATGGAATTTGTAAAGTTTCCCGTCGTTGCCGCATAATAAGGTTGATCCATCGGGAGTCCATACGTAATCCTCGCTGCCGGGAAGGCATTTTACCAGTTCCCATTTCTTCCCTGCACCCATTCCATAGCGTATAATTACCCAGTCATCCTTGGATTTCTTTTTTACAAAACTATACGCCTGGTCATTCGGGATCTTGAGAATACATCTTCCAATTCCGGTATCTACAAACAGAGCCATTCCCAGTCTGGTATCACCCACTTTCATGGAATCACCTAGTATCCATAATCCGAGTACATTATTATCCGCCCAGCAATGATATCCTACACGGCGAACGTTTGGCAGAACCATTTCCGGTGTACCTCCTGCCAATGGGAATTTCCATAGGCGCTGGGTGGAATCCTTTTCCACACGCACTACTGAAAAATATTTTCCGTCAGGCGTTGGTGTTGGCGAAAATTCATCCTCCGGTGTATTGGTGATCTGTTTAATTTGTTTCGTTTTGAAATCATACTGATACACATCCGCATTCTTCTTTCCCTTGGGATTTTCCTTAATAGCCGTATACAGCAATTTAGATCCATCCGGCAGGAACGCAGGCTGATTATCATAGCCCTCGCGCTTGGTGATGTTCTCAGGCTTACCAAGTGTATATATTTCACCCGTTATTTTCAAGGGGACGATATAAATATCCGTATTAGGCATAGGTGTTTGGGAGTGAGCCGGATTAAATATGCAGATCATGCATGAAACAAGAATTCCGAAAAGTATTTTCTTCATAGTAAAGATTTGTAATTGCAAAGTAAAGAAAAAGCGGGATATATTTTATGTTGTGGAATTATTGTTTTGAATTGCCATGCCCTTTAGGGCGTGGAATGATGCATCATTAATTTTTGAAGGGCTTAGCCCAATTCTTTTGGCTAAAGCCCGGTCTTTTTTGGTACTTCCTTATCCACGGCTTAAAAGCCGTGGCAATTCAATAGCTCTGATACTACATCACGGATAATTAACCGGCGTCATGATCTTTATTTCGGGGACAATGTAGTATTCCCTTTTGCTGTTGTTTTCCTGATGATAGGATATGAGTGCGGCGCCCTTGTATTTTATTGGTGCAGGTTTTAGCGATGGGTCTTTACCTTGTGAACCTGCGGGGTTTTGCATATCATTAATACTAAATCCTACCTTGATGTAGTATGTTATTTTCCCCGTGGATCGGGCTATTTTCATGGTGACATTCCCGGCAGTATCCAGTTTGAAGAAGTGCCCGTTTATCCATACTGTATCAGGAACGGGTGTTGTTTTTATGGTAGGAAATTCAATGGTAAAGTTATAGCTTGACCCATAGTGTCCGGGAATTCCACCCGACCAGTCCTGCTGGGTGGCGTCAATTAAAGT
>CAILMK010000431.1 GCA_903835275.1 uncultured bacterium
TGAAGTTCTTAAAAATTGAATCATCCGGAACAAAGGTGATGATGGTACCGTTTTTTTCGTCAGTACCTTTTATTTTGAAGTCGTTGGTTATTTCGCCCTTGTCAAATTCAACTACCTTCATCTTTCCCTCACGAACGGCCTCAACCCTGAAAAATTTGGACAAGGCGTTCACTGCCTTGGTACCTACCCCATTCAGTCCGACAGATTTTTGGAATGCCTTGCTATCGTACTTACCACCGGTATTTATCTTGGATACGCACTCAATGACCTTGCCCAGCGGAATGCCCCTGCCGAAGTCGCGGACAAATACCTTATGATCGCTGATCTTGATGTCAATATTCTTGCCATAGCCCATTACAAACTCATCGATGCAGTTGTCTATCACCTCTTTAACAAGGATATAGATACCATCATCCTGGGAGGAACCGTCCCCGAGTTTTCCTATATACATACCCGGGCGCAGGCGGATATGCTCGCGCCAATCCAGTGACCGTATGCTGTCTTCGTTATATGCGTGTTGATTTTCCATATTCTATACTAATCTAATTTCCTGTGACAAAAATAATGGATTTTTGTAGTCTTTACCATAAAAGCAAAACAAAAAATGTGGCTTGCGCTATCGCGAGGCTCCTGCCTCGTGATGGTTATTTATCGGGCTCCCGCCCGATAGGAAGCAAGGCTGCAGCTCAATGTCATTGGGTTATGAAGCTTCGTTCTTTTTGGGCGAGGGGTATAAAACCCCATCGCTTTAGATAGGCTAAATTATTTTTCTTAGAAACGGGCAAGGCTATTCAGGCATGGACATCCTTATTACTGACTACTTACTACTGCCTCCTTCTTCGTATCTTTGCTGTTTAAAGCTGAAAAGATGGATGCCGAGAGCCTTCGCAATTACTGCCTTTCAAAAAAAGCCGCCGAGGAAACGCTTCCTTTTGGGCCTGAAAACCTGGTGATGAAGGTGGGTGGAAAGATATTTGCGATTTTCCCGGTCGAACCGCCGTTTACTGTCAATTTAAAATGCGATCCCGAGCGTGCTGCGGAACTAAGAGAATAATACGACGCCATTCAACCGGGCTACCACATGAACAAAGCACACTGGAATACAGTTATAATGGATGGCAGCCTTGGCGATAAAAAGATTAAGGAACTGATCGATCACTCCTACGAACTGATCGTGAAAAGTTTGCCAAAGAAATTGCAGGAGGAGCTCAGATAAATGCGAATTGCGAATTGTCAATTGCGAATTATAAGCTCAAGGATACAAGAACAATACTCACTAAAAATAATTAATATTGAATTAGAATTATAAAATTGGAGTTTGTTTTTCATCCGCCGAGGCGGACGAAATTAACAATTCGCAATTGACAATTCGCAATTCGAAATTCTACAAGATGTCAATATTCAACTTACGAAGTCTTATACGCGTAGCATGTCCAAAGAGGATAGCTCCTTACCTTGAACAGGAAGTCCTTGCGCTTGGATTCAATCCTGAAAAAGTAGATGATACCGGATTGCAATTTCACGGAACGATCCAGGATTGCATGAAACTCAATTTGTGGTTACGCACTGCGCACAGGGTACTCTTTCTAATAAAAGAATTTCCTGCAACTAATCCGGATGATTTATACAAAGTACTGGTTGAAATTCCATGGGAGGAATACATTCCTGCGGATGGATATATTACCATTGGCTCGCATGTATTGGAAGAAAGCATTCGTGATACGCGCTTTGCAAATCTGCGTGTAAAGGATGCAATCGTTGACCGCATTGCGGAAAAAACCGCCAAGCGTCCTGATTCCGGGCCGCTGGATGATAAAACGGTTTTATTTTTACATTGGAAAGAAGGACAGGCTTCCATATTTTTTGATACATCAGGAGCTACACTTGCAAGACATGGTTACAGACAAGTACCATGGAAAGCACCAATGCAGGAAACACTTGCTGCGGCAACTATTCTGGCAACGGGTTATGACGGAACACAAAATTTCATCAATCCGATGTGTGGAAGTGGAACACTAGCCATTGAAGCCGCGTTGATCGCGACGAATACCGCGCCGGGATTAATGCACAGCAATTATGGTTTCATGCACCTGATCGGTTATGAGCCTGATGTGTGGAAAGAATTGCGCAAGGACGCATTAACTTCTGTAAAGGAAGCGCCGAAAGGAAAAATTATTGCTACGGATATTCATGGTGGTGCCATTAATGCCGCGCGTGAAAATGCACGTCTTGCAGAAGTGGATGATATTATTGAATTCAAGGTACGCCCTTTTGAAGAAACATTTTTACCTGCCAATGGCGGTATCATGATCATGAACCCTGCTTATGGTGAACGCCTCGGGGAAAATGATGAACTGGTTCCTCTTTACAAATCCATCGGTGATTTTCTGAAACAAAAAGCCCAGGGGTATATGGCTTATATTTTCACAGGAAATATGGAGCTTGCCAAGGTTATAGGACTGAAAGCAAAACGCCGCTTGGAATTTTACAACGCAAATATTGATTGCCGTCTGTTGGAATACGTATTATACCAGGGCAGCAAACGCATTCCCGGCGGAGATAAACGCGGACAGGAAATCACTGAAGAAGTAAAACCTGAAGATGCACCGGATGATACTATAGATTTGGAATTGTAGAGGAGTAAGTAGTAAGGAATAAGTAATCAGAGCCCAAAAATAACTAACGCCCGCGAATGGCGGGCGTTAGCAACTATACTATTAGATTTTCCAAATATTCAAGACTTTGAAAATCACAAATCCAATTAGTATTTAATGATCTTCTTTGATTTCAATCCATCATCATCGGAATAGCTTATTACATAAATGGCTTTGGAAAGTCCGGCCATGCTTAGTGAAACATTGGTGGTTCCATCATTTACTGTTATTTTCTGAACAGCGATCTGGTTTCCCTGCATATCCGTTACGATGACAGTTGCTTCTTTTTCTTCACTTGAATTAATAGTTAGATACGCCCTGTCATCACCGGAATTGTACCAGACCTTTATATCTTCCAAGCTGTGCTGGTCACCGGATAATTTAATGGAACGTATGGGTGAATAAGTGAACTTACCATTATAATCCACCTGCTTCAGGCGGTAGTAAAGTATACTTGTATTCATAAGGTCAACATTGTTATCACTGTAATGATAATTGTGTTCGTCCTGCGTAGACCCATAACCGTTTTCACGGGAAATTGCATCCCATTTTTTTGTATCATCGGATCGCTCAATATCAAAATAGTTATTGTTTATTTCCGAAGCTGTAGTCCAGTCAAGCACTGCATCAGATTTTACGAGCCTTGCTGTAAATACAGTGAGGATAACCGGCAGTGGTGTGGATTTGCTGCCAAGCGTCCATCTACTCAGACTATCAACGCCAATTTTGCTTACTTGATAACCGGATGAATTCCGACTTGTAAACCCTGAATATTTCCAGGTTATACCTCCATCTTCAGAACTATACAAAGCAAGGTCATTTTGTGAAATCCCATTCAGCTCTCCATAAAAATAATGAAAGTTAATATATAGCCCCAAATGCTTATCATTTTCCGGAGTAATATCAAAATAGCGTGCCACTCCTGTGGTGCCATTGCCATGTTGTATCGCATTAGGCCCTGTGACCCTTACAATGCTCGTAAATCCCGGAGTTGTTGCCGAGGTGGTAATATCAAAACCCATGTTGCCGAATGTATACGTACTATTGGAGGCAAGATATTTTTGCATCTTGACTTGTCCGGTTACATTATATGCAGAATCTTCCTGGAGCGTTGCAGTAGAATCCAAACGAAGAGTATCCGTACCGGTGCTTAGTGTTCCTTTAGAAATTAATAATTTTCCTTTTATGTATGCATCGCTTTGGAGAGTCTTGGTTCCTCCGTTTGTAATGCTGAAATTATTATAACTTAAACCTGCAATATTCTGATTCCCGGTTCCTGATGCAATAAAAGTATCTGTGCCACTATACATCATATCAATTGCTCCCGTCCAATTGCTATCCACGCGCAGGATGCCATCATTGCGCATCCAGGGTTTGCGACTCCTGTTATCTATGTTATCAAAGTTTCCATTCACCACCAGTATCGTATTATTCTTTATCGATATGGTATCACCTTTGTTAGTGATTTGCGCCGTTGCAGAGTGTGTAAACACACAGCAGAATATGGCAAGCAAACAAAGGGGTATTGTATATTTTTTCATTTTATAATCATTCATAATTTTAAATTTTAAAAGTTCAAAACGAAGAATGATTTAGAATGTCCACCAGTTTTTCCCATCTGAATACAGACGTACTGCTGTTCCCGCTGATGCTTTGGGCAGTGTAGTGGTTCCGTCTATGGTTTGTGAAGAAGTAGTTGCTATTGATACGGCTGTTCCAGAAGTAAATTCCGCCTTGATTATATATTGGCGGCCTGCATCAAAACCTGTTGCATCCGGAAGTGTAATGGTAATACCCGCTGTAGTTGCACCAATCAGGTAATCTGTATTGGTAGCAGAATAGCTACTGCTTGCAGCAGTACGCTTAAAACTTATACTTCCGCCTACAGTCAATGTAGACGTAGAACCTGTGCAACCAATTCCTACATTGGTACCGGAAGCACCCAGTATGATTGAATTGCTCCTGCTCACTTTTGCATTGTACCCAATTGCAACTGCATTAGTAAGCCCTGTAATAGATGCATCTGCACTATCACCAATAAAGGTATTATGTGAACCTGTGTACGCTTGTCCTGCATAATTACCCACATAGGTATTTCCTACACCTGTGGTATTTGTATAACCTGCATTATATCCAAGGAAAGTATTGTTGTTACCGCTATTGTTGTAACCACTTTGGTAACCTTCAATTACTCCATAACTGAAAGTTCCTGAGAATCCGGCCTGGTAACCTGATATTTCATTATACGATCCTGTTGTGTTATTATACATTGCATTGTAACCTATGGCAACATTTCGGGTACCGGTTGTATTATTATAACCGCTTTGCATTCCGGAAAAATGATTTTTTTCGCCTGTGGTATTTTTCATACCTGCATTGTTACCTTCAAAATGATTGTAGCTACCGGTGGAATTATTATAACCTGCCTGTTGTCCGCTGAAGTAGTTATTGGAACCTGTATTATAGAAACCTGTATAGTAACCGATGAACTGGTTACCAGTGCCGGAAGTATTGGTATATCCCGCGGAATTTCCAA
>CAILMK010000432.1 GCA_903835275.1 uncultured bacterium
ATATGTCCGTCAGAAATGTGTTTTTCTCTACTGCCTGTAATTTTCCCGATACCGGGCATGATAAAAAAGGCAGCGAGAAAGCCCTGTAAAATCCACGCGACTGTATTCATCATTCTCCGTTTTTTCTTTTGACAACGAAAGTAAATAAATATTCAAACTGAGACACTACCTCTTACTCATCAAATTAATGTCTGCTTCTTTTTCTTCAGATCTATGCCTCAGCTCAAAGAAAAAATGCCTTCAAGCCATAAATTTATACAGCAAAAAAACATCACAAATGTGATTATTATTATTTCACGACAAGGGAAAACTAAACTTCCAGCACGCTGGCGTATTCATACTTTTTCTCGGCAAGCTTGGCAGCTACTTCAGAGAATGAATCCAGTGTGTGTTGTACGTCTTCCATTGTGTGTGCAGCAGTAGGAATGAGTCTCAGCATGATCTGTCCGCGTGGTATCACAGGATACACAACGATGGAGCAGAATATATCGTAATTTTCACGAAGGTCCATAATAAGATTGGTGGCTTCTCCAAGCGTACCACTCAGGAATATCGGAGTAACGGCGGTATTTGTTTTACCAAGGTTGAATCCGCGTTCCCTGAGTCCGTTTTGAAGGGCATTTACAATGGTCCATAGTTTATCGCGCAGGCTTGATTCCGTACGCAATAATTCAAGTCTTTTCAATCCTCCAATCACAAGTGGCATTGGCAGCGCCTTGGCAAAGATCTGCGAACGCATATTGTAACGGAGGTATTCCATCAGTTGTTCGCTTCCGGAAATGAATGCGCCGATACTTGCCATGGATTTCGCAAAGGTGGAAAAGTAAATATCCACACCTTCCTGCACACCCTGGTGTTCATCGGTTCCCGCACCGGTTGGACCCATTGTCCCGAATCCATGCGCGTCATCTATCAGTAAACGGAAATTGTATTTTTTCTTGAGTTCAATAATTTCCTTCAGTTTTCCCTGATCGCCGCTCATTCCGAAAACGCCTTCGGTAATCACAAGTATGCCTCCTGTGGTATCATCAAGGATATTTTGTGCACGCTTCAGTTGCTTCTCAAGGTTATCAATATCATTGTGCATAAACGTATAACGCTTGCCCTGGTGGAGACGCACACCATCAATGATGCAGGCATGGGATTCAGAATCATAAATAACCACATCATGCCTGTCCAATAAAGCATCAATGGCGGATATAATACCCTGGTAACCATAATTCAACAGAAATGTATCTTCTCTTTTTACAAAAGCGGAAAGTTCGCGTTCCAGTTGCTCATGTGCGCTGCTGTTACCGGACATCATACGCGCACCCATTGGCGCGGCAAGTCCGTATTGTGCTGAAGCTTCAGCATCTACCCTTCTTACTTCAGGGTGATTAGCAAGTCCGAGATAATTATTCAGGCTCCAGATCAGTTTTTCCTTACCACGGAAAATCATCCTGTTACCAATTTCCCCTTCCAGCTTTGGAAATGTGAAATATCCGTGAACGCTTTTAGCGTGTTGCCCCAGGGGACCGCGATTATTCTTTATCTTTTCAAAAATATCCATCTATCAATTCTTAAACAATGCTGCAAATTTAACTATATTGTCCTTCTTTGCAAGGGAATATACAATTTCCTGCATCTGTCCAATTTAAAATCATTCTAATTTCACTACTTTCCAAACGCCATATTGCTGTCCATTAAAGAAAATGCGCAAAAAATACATCCCTTTGCCCAAAGCATATTCGCCGGTATTTAAACTAAGCGAATGCAGTCCCTTTTCCTCAACGGCATCATGCAAATCGAAGCAATGGCGGAAGGTGATATCAACAAGCTGGATGCTCAATTTCCCGTTTGATGGCAAATCATAATTTACATGAATTACATCTGAAAACGGATTTGGCGAAATCCTGAAATACACAGGTCCGGGATAAGCCGCCTTGGTTATACCCGTATGCAATTCCGCAATGACCGCCGAGTCGTCAATTACATTAACAGAAACTTCAGACTGATCATCCCTGACAACATAGACATCACTAAGCATCAGCTTCAAAAAGGCAGGAAGTGTACCTGAATATTTTACCGGAGCCTTGATGGTACATACCAGCCCATTACCGGCAGTATCCACGCTATTAGTACGGAAAACAGTCATATCTATTGTGCCCCCCAAAAGATCAGGTTTTACAAAGGATAACCGGTCTTGCTTATCTGCAATCCAGCAATTATCAAAACTTATTGAAAGATGTGAAGTGTCGATTTTATCGACCGGAAATTGCAGCGTAAGGGAAAGTCCGTGAACATTTGGGAAACCAATAGTTGCGCTACCCATGTAAATACTTGCCCGAAGAGTGTCCTGCAAGTGAAGCGTATCCATACTAAATGACAAACCTACATCCGGATCTGAGCTTTTCGCAATCCTGTTATTGCCGGTTTTGGTATGCACCTTGCTGTAGTTTTTGAATATTGCCAGGGTATCATTCGCATCAATAATTCCATCACCATTGCAATCGGCATGTTTATAATCTGCACCATTTGCAAAAGCAAGATTCCATAATTTTGACAAATGCCCATACCAATTTATTGATGAATCGGGCCTTGCAGTACCGGTTTGCTTATAAGCAAATCCTAAATAAAGAAAATCACGGATATTAACTACTTTATCCCTGTTTGCATCACCGGGCCATACACAATCACTATCCAGATTCATTGCTGTGCGGGTATAATTGGTACATCCATTGGCTGCAGTAACAAAAAGGGCCACCGGATAAGATCCTGAGCTTTTAAATAAATGGGAAGCCTTTTTTGTAAATGCTGAATCACCATCACCTAAACTCCAACGGTAACTAATGGATGTAGAAGAATCAGAAAAATATACAGAATCTTTATAGCATTGACCAATTATTGAAATGAACGGACGCGGACCGGGCAATACAGTAACTACCCTTACAACAGAATCTGAATCCCCATCAAAACCACGAACTTTCAGGGTAACTTTATAGGTTCCTGCATTCTTGTAGATGTGCGAAGGATTTGGCATGGCAGATGTATCCCCGTCACCAAATTTCCAGGAATGGAATGCTGCATAAAAACTCTGGTCAACGAAATTTGTATATATCTGGTCACAGGCTTTTAGATTGGTAAAACCTGCCTTGATTCTCTTTTGCCCTTTTGTATCAAGAAAATAATGAAAGCCGGCCATGCTGTCCGGTTTATGATTAAGGTCTCCGACAAACATTATTTTCCCCGGCGCATAAGTTACCAGGCTTCTTCCTGTATTATGACCAGGTATGTCAGGGTATTTAATAATTTGATTCAGCAGTGTTCCACTTCCATCCTTGATTTGAAGAAATAAAGGCAATCCGCTATACGTAGAAGCATCAGTAAGCATTCCTGTCGCTGCAAGGCTGGAGGAAAAAGTATCAAAACATATATCCCTGACAAGGGTACCGGATTTACTTCCCTTGTATGTATAAGACCAGATAATGTGTCCGTCAGAAGTATCAATTTTATGAAATGTAGTAACATTGCCCCATTTATTCTGAACCTGGTTACAAACTGTGTAGATATATTTCCCTGAGGATATAAATTTCATCAGTATGCCGGAGGAAGAATATTTTCTTCTCCAGACAGTGTCTTTTTTTATAATATCATATTTAAAAACCACCTCTTTGCCGGAGGAACTTCCATAAACGATCATTTGATTATTGAGGATGTCCGAAATATGATAAACTGTATCACAGAATCCTGAAATTGAAATTTTACTAACACCGGTTCCCGATGGAGTTGTTAAAACCAATGTCGCCTTCCCACCTGAATCTGTTGCAATTAAAACTTTGGTACCGTATGGCTTTAAAAGATCTGATGCAGGGTTAGGTTTTCCCATTATTATAGCGGGTACATATCCGGCAGTTATTCCGGTCTTTGAGATTTGCCTTATAGAATGGTAATCAGGCATTGCAAGATAAAAATTATTAATGCCTCCGACGAAATTATAATTTAAAGTAAATGCATTGATGCTGTCTTTTCTCAAAAGTTTACCCGACTTGTCATAAATAAACTCATCTGCATAAGGATCTTGCTCGTAGTACCATGGATATGCTTTTGGATACTGATCATTCCTCAGTGATATAATACATAATTCCTTGTTTTTGTTTGCCCTCATATCAACGCCTTGCGTTACTAAAGATCTGCTCTGTATCGTGCGTGACCACACAAAGTTTGACCCGGTATCGTAACAAGTTAGTAAGAGTTTAGTACCATATTGCGTCAGAGCAAAACTTCCTGTTGAATCAAATGCAATCGTTTTAATGGCGCTGCACGGAAGACTCGTTTCAAATCCGTAATATTTTTGTCTCAGTACTTTTCCCGTTGCCGGATTTGTTGCCGTAAATATGTCATAATTATAATTAACTATTGAATTCGCAAATTGCGGTTTATTCTCGCTGATATAATATGGTTTATTCCTGTAGAGATACATGCCAATAATATCACTTAACATTTCAAAACGTGAAGAATCCTGGACAATAACAGTCTCATTTAGTTTTTTACCGGAAGTGTTTAATTTTATTGCACCACCCGTGTAACTCGTACCAGAGCCTTGTATGGTTCCTGACATGTAAATATTTCCGGAAGTATCCAATGAGATCATCTTGCAAAAGTTTTTACCTGCCGGTGAAGCCGAAGTGGATGTACCTGCTATCCCTTCACCGTTCGGGGTTGCGGTACTATACATTGTCATTTTACCCGTGGCCAAATTAAGTTTGCGCACGCAAAAAGATGTGCTTCCCAAATAAGATGACCAAATGGTATACAAATACCCCTTGAATTCCACTATACCGGCACATAGTCCATCCACACTTTTATACATCCATTTTTTTTTGCCCGTGGCTGTATCCACCTGAATAATGAAAAACGCCAGATAGCTACTGGAATCATAGGTTCCGCTAATGATCATCTTACCATTTTTACAAAGTAAGATCCGGTCAATATCTGTAATTGCAGGAGTGGTGAAATTAACTCCCCATATAGAGTCCTTCAAACTCCCGGCTTTCCTTTTTACAAGCCTGCTTCCCTGCGAAAAATAAATATTACCTATGGAGTCCTTTACCAGATTATTTACGGTAAGACTGGAATTACCGATATCGTAACCCTGAATGGAATCACTATTGGATTTTTTAAGTGTCTTGAAATATCTTTTACCACCACTTCCGGTTGAATAACTGCGTATTCCACTTGTCAAAAATGTATTGGCATCATAATCCATAATGAATTCCGGTCCATAATCCGGTACATAGGGATCTGAAATCTGTTTACGATATTTGAACTTGCCTGAAACAGGATCTATTTTCCAAACCTCCCATATATCGGTAAAAAGACCTCTGTATCTGCAAAGCGCATACACATAATGATCCATCCCCATGAATGCGCTTATAACGGTGGGCAAAGTAAAAGTTCCCGTGTATTTAGTATACTTCGTGTTTGTATCGCTGGCACTTGTATTCCATATTACATTTCCGTTGGTATCAAGCTTGGATAGATAGGGATACTCCAGGTCGTTTCTATGTGTATAACCTGCCATGTAAAAATAACAGGAATCACTGAAGCTTAAAGTTTTATTATTATTGGGTAATATGTCCTTTTTTGCCAGATATAGTTCCTTTAAATCCTGCCCGCTCAGAGAAAGAGCCAACAGTTGAACAAGAATGA
>CAILMK010000433.1 GCA_903835275.1 uncultured bacterium
TTGTATGGCATGGTTCCTTCAAGTGGAAAGCCGCGGTATTTTTTGCCTTCGTGATTTGCCAGATAGATTTTATTCTTCTCGGCATCTATATAGCCTATCCAGGTATGTCCGTCGACAGGATATAATTGAGGGGCGTATTCCAGTGAATGATCCGTTTTTATTTTCCATTTTTTCTTGTCCTTTTCGTAACCTGAAATATTTTTCCCGTTGGAGATGATGTACTGTTCCTTGCCATTGCTATCAAGGTCAGCCATGTCAAAAAATACTTTTCCTTCGGTAGTAGGATAATCGCGTTTGGTGATCTCCCTTTCCATCGTCACACGATGCAGGACGCCATTAGTATCCACTGAAACGAAACTGAAATCAGACAGTTTTTTTCCTGAGGTAAATTTAAACGGATTGCTGAAACGCGTTTTTAATTCAACGGGCTTGATGGTCCTGTCACCATCCGGACGCCATACATAGACCGTGCCGCGGTTGCTGACGCCCATGAGGTAAATATCGCCTTTTACATTGAAACTTTGCAGAGGCATCACCAGTGGTGCATCTATCATCTGCGGATTCCATCCCGGCAGTGGTTTTCCATTGCCATTATATCCGTAGATGCGGTTGTTCTGCGTTCCTACAAAATAAGTATAGTTATGGTTTGAATTAAAATCAAACAAGGCAACCCCACTCGTGGAACGCGATCCCAGGTGCAGCGGATAATTTCCGGCATCCTTACCTTCCTTATCCAACAAATACAAGGTGTTTTTGCTGGCAAATAAATATTCGGTGATACCGTTATCAAAAAGATCTATCGGTGCGGCAGTACCCGAAAGTGGTTCGTCCATTTTCTTTTTCCATAGTACCCTGCCTGATGAATTTATCAAATAGGCATTATTATCCTTGTCGGAAATAAATATCACATCGCTGTTATCGGCATTATGAATGAGTTGCGGAGGCGATGCAGCTTCTGCACCAAGAGCGGTTTCCCAGGAGGATTCCACTTCACGGGATTCGCGGGAAGTGCGCGTCAACACAATACTGCTATTGGCTTTTCCGGCAGAAAAGAAAAGCGCGTCCAGTCCGTTGATGAGTGCAATATTATTTTTATAATCGTCCCGGTTTTCGCTAACAATCATTTTTCCACCGAGGGCAGATACATCGGCGGGATTCATATACATGAAAAAATTCCCTTTCATATCTGTCTTCTCAGCAATGGATTTCCAGTTGGATGATGTTTTAATACTATGCCCGGTAATATTATCATTCACGAAATTGATAATGGAAGAGGAAGTATTTGCAAAAACCATGTACTCTCCAACGCGGGTATAGTATGGATCAATAATTCCTGAAAATAAATTTCCAAAAAGTAATCCTGTAATATTTTTTAATTGTGAACGATGAATCGGTCCTGCTTTAGGACCGCTGTAATTTGCATAATTAATCTCCGAGGTGTGAGGATCCCTGTTGATGCTATCCATCATTCCATACGCAGCGGAATCTATTTTGCATATTAATAATGGCGAGAGAGTATCACTTTCAGAAGCAGATTCCGGAAGTACATACGCCCATTGACCTTTGAATAATTTATAAAACGCATCATCACTGAATTTGAATTCCGACTGGTATCTTTTCCATGCATCGTCATAATCCTTTCCTGTATTTTTAGTCCTGAAAGCAAGATACGCCTTTTCGTATTTCGCAAAATCATTCACACTCCATCCCATCACCACCGAGGAACGCGCCGGGATCATATCGAGTATGGAATTTTCACCCGCATTGCTTTCCTTAAAAGCCCCGGGCAGAAAACAATTTTCATCACCGGCTATGGTTCCCTTCAGGGTAAATCCGTCATTCGCAGCATCCAGTATATACGAACCGAACCCGATATAATCTTTCAATCCGCTTACAGCTTCTCTATAATTGGGTTGCACAAAAGGAGCCAGGGCAGTACCGATATTGCGGAAATTAATGAATATCCTTTCGCGTTTATCTACCGTACTTACGGAATCTATGAACGCCGGGGATTTGCTTTTATTGGCATCGTAGGCATGAATGGCGTCCTCCACCAGTGCGGAATTTTTACTCAGTGCAAAAATTCCGTGAATCAGCGCAAATGAAAAGACATCGTTCTTTCCCGCGTCCTTGGCATCATAAATGGATGTACCGTCAAAATTCCGCTCGCTGAAATCAAGGTCTTTGTTCAGGTCTTTGAAGAATTTATAAAATTCATCGCGGGTATATTTTTCTTCTGTCTGGTTCAGGAATAAAAGGTCGGCATTATTGGCACCCGTAAAATGCAGGCTGGCTATGAGTGGATTTTTAGCCAATAGAACCTTTAGTTTATCGCTCTTGCTGAACAGGGATTCATAGAAATCGAAATCCTGTCCGAATTTATTAAGCGTGGCATTGGCCTCAAGAAATTTATAAATGTCCGTCCCGCGGAGCCTTGCAAAACTCTCCACAGGCTTCTGTCCCTCGTACACCACCAGTGCGGATGCCGGCAATGCCATTCCCGCAGAGGGGTAGCTTTTGCCTTTGACGAAGAAAAACAGATAGATAATAACTACACATACGATCGCCGCCAGTATGGGTACGAGTATAAATTGATTTTTCTTCTTTATTGGTTCTTCCATAGTGTTTTTACCTCTCCATCTGCCCCCTCTCCTTTAAGAGTGGGGAGTAACTCAGCGATTCTGCTTAATAATCCTTTCCTGTCATCCCCCTAACCCCCTGTCAAAGGGGGAATGCCCTTCGGGCTAAAAAATGTCCTTACTATAAAGGTTTGATGCCCGCCCGAATGTACCATTCGGTACGGGCGGGCCTTCGGCATCATGGCTCGAATTTTCCTTATTACTTATTCCTTACAACTTCTTCCTTACCCTAAGTTTTCTTAATTACTCTATAACTATTCCTCAAAATTAAAAATTGTCCTTATTTTTGAACGTGTTTACCGAAAATAAATATTTCAGCTCAAGAGGGGCGAAAGTCGAGGGGCGAGGGACGAGTGGGAAAACACTCTGACAGCGGGGTGGTTTGAGGGCGCGCGAAGCGGGGTGAGGGAAAAGCAAGGACAGGGAAACCACAAGCGGACGCTTGCGGGAGCGGGGGCAATAGGTTAAAGTAATTAAACTTAAACACTAAATACATATACAAACTGCCAAAACACAACGATGACTACACTGTACCAAAAATTTCACCAGCTGCGGAGTAACATCTCCGACCTTGCCTACACTCATGCCGTCCTCAACTGGGATATGGAAATCTATATGCCGCGCGGAGGCAGCGACTTCCGTTCGCAGCAAATTGCCACCATTGCCGGGATGGTTCATGACCTTTCTACGTCCAACGAAATGGGCGACCTCCTGCACCAGCTTGCTGCCGATGCATCCTTGAGTTTCATTGAAAAACGTAACGTACAGGAATCCATGCGCCTCTATGAACGGGAGCGCAAACTGGATAATGATTTTGTTAAACACCTCTCGCAGTCCATTTCTCAGTCGTACAAGGCCTGGATGGAAGCGCGGGAGAAGAATGACTATCTGGTTTTTGCCCCGATGCTCAAGGAGGTTTTTGAGATGAGCCGGGAAAAAGCCGCCCGCTACGGGTATAGCTCCCATCCCTATGATGCACTGATGGATGAGTATGAGCCGGGCATGACCACCACCCGCGTGGATGAGGTTTTCCGCGAGGTAAAGCCCCAACTCAGCGCTTTTCTTGATAAAATAAAGCATTCGCCCGAGCCGGATATGTCCATCCTCAACGGGCATTTTGATATGAAAGCGCAGGAGGAATTGTGCAAACTGCTTGCTACCGGCCTCGGTTTCGACTGGAATTGCGGCAGGCTGGATGTATCCGAACACCCTTTTACCACCAGCTTTAATGCCCGCGATGTGCGGATCACTACGCGCTACAAGGAAAATAATCTCCTCGAATCCATTTGGGGCGTGATCCACGAAGTGGGGCACGGACTTTATGAGCAGGGGCTTCCGCCGGAGCAATATGGCCTGCCTTGCGGCGAACCGGTTTCGCTGAGTATCCATGAATCGCAATCGCGTTTGTGGGAAAATAATGTGGGTAAATCCTTCGCTTACATAGAAACCTATTGGGAGGATTTTCAGCATGCTTTTCCGGAGAACTTCAAGGGGAAATCAGCGAAAGAATTTTTCAAGGCGCTGAACAAGGTGGAACCTAACCTGATACGCACGGATTCCGATGAGGTGACCTACCATTTCCATATTCTCCTGCGTTATGAAATTGAAAAGGGGCTGATTGAAGGCTCTCTGGATGTTGCCGACCTGGAGGAAATCTGGAATTATAAAATAAAGGAATACCTTGGTCTCGACGTTCCGAACCCGAAAGTGGGCGTTTTGCAAGATATACACTGGAGCCACGGAAGCATAGGATATTTCCCGACGTATTCACTGGGGACGTTCTACGCATCGCAATTTTATCATTATGCTGATAAGGCGATCCCGAACCTACAGGCAAATATTGAACAGAAGAATTTTGCTCCTTTGCTGGGATGGCTGCGTACCAATATACATTCCCTCGGGCACCAGTACGATTCCGAAGACCTGTGCGAAAAAGTCTGCGGAGAGAAACTGAACTACAAATATTTTGATGAATATATACATAAGAAGTTCGGGCAGGTGTATGAATTTTAGTTATGAGTTATGAGTAGAGAGCAGTTACAACTAAACTTTCACAATTGTCATCCTGAAAGGATCTTCCCAGTGCTACAGATGAAGTGGGGAACAAATACCTCTCCCCTAGCCCCTCTCCTTTAAGAGAGGGGGACAGCTGCAAA
>CAILMK010000434.1 GCA_903835275.1 uncultured bacterium
AAATTAGTGAATAGATTTGAAATTACCCCTATTCGCCGCGGCGAACCCTAAAGGGGACTTTTTTATCCTCATATTCCGGCAAAAGTGTAATTTCCCTCCAAATTTAAAACTTATTAAAAATGAAAAAAGTTACGATCATTACCCTTTCATTAATTTGCATTGCACTTACTTACTTTGTCATTAAGGCAAAAGCTGCGCCACAAAATGCGGGGCATGAGTATGTCTACATTTACTGGTCAGGTCTTGGATCCAAAGTTAATATTATCTCCACGGAAAAAGGAGAGTCTAAAGAAGAAAT
Organism: uncultured bacterium; assembly: GCA_903835275.1. Taxonomy (GTDB): domain Bacteria; phylum Bacteroidota; class Bacteroidia; order CAILMK01; family CAILMK01; genus CAILMK01. The sequence goes on from CAILMK010000434.1 coordinate 299, forward strand.
GACCGATAAAAGTATCCTTGGGGTTTTAAAAAAAGTAAAGGAATATGAGGGACAAGGATGGAAGCTTGAAGCAACTTATACGGCTGGAGCATTTCTATTAAAGAAACAAAACTGAGTTTTAGAATCCAAAATTCTTCAGTAACCCCCGACTAAAGTCGAGGGTTACTGAATGAAAAATTGACTGATATATGTCACTCCAAAGGGCAATTTCATTAAGTTAATTTCATTTGCTATATTTGATAGTACATTCCGTCAATACAAATGAATAAACCAAAAATCACCTTAACCGAATTGCTGTTTTTATCATGCTTCATGCTTGGGTCATGTTCTCAAGATGTTTTGACTTCCATGTATTCAACACCTCAAACATACCATCCGTATTACAATAGACCGCCAACCTGCAGACTTTTTGAACGTAATAATTTTGAAAAAAGTTATTATCCATGCTCCTGTAAAAAATGTTTCCAGGATAGTTTATTTAACCAATATTTTAATTCCAATATTTCAGCGAAGGGCGATTACTCAAGAATAGCTTTTTGTCCCATTTCCAACAATTCCAACATACAGCTTTATTCATTTTACTCATATGATTATAGTCCCCAAAAGCGGCACGGCTGTTTAGGATCCCCGGATATTAGACTGGGATACATTTTGAACGATAGTAATTCCTCCAAGGTTTATTTAGATACCATCTCAGCGGTATACGTTACTGAAACATTAAAAAGCAGCGGTATATCTTCTTATAAAAGTAAAAGGGCTGCTCACAAAATAAGGAAATTGAACATACGATTTGAAAAATATGCGGCTGATAGTAATTCTCGGAAATTTAGTTTCTGAGACATGAATAAGGGATTCAGATACCACTGAAATACCGCTATTCATTGTCTTCGGACAAAGATTTTTTAGTTTAGCATGTCTGAGGCGTGTCTGCGTCAGAAGACGCAAAACCAAAGCTTCCAGGTCTTAGACCTGAAATAGCTGCCTCGTTTGGGTCCGAAATGCACCTTCTCAAAAAAATCCAAAATCGTAAAACCTAAATCGCAAATCTTTCCTACCTTTGCGGCTTCATTGTCCGATGGTGTAATTGGCAACACATCTGGTTTTGGTCCAGAAGAGTCTAGGTTCGACCCCTAGTCGGACAACTTAATTCCTTTAAAAGCCTGAGATAAAATACTATGCCGGCAAGATTTAACCCCGTTCAAATTTTCTCAGGCACGCAGTCACATGCCCTTGCCGAGAAAATTGCAGAAAATTTCGGTACTAAACTTGGCGAATTATCCATTTCGCGCTTCAGCGATGGTGAAATAGCAGCAAGTTACGGTGATTCAGTTCGTGGAAGCGATGTATTTATCATCCAGTCCACTTTTGCTCCAACAGATAATTTAATGGAAATGCTTTTGGCGGTAGATGCTGCTAAAAGGGCTTCCGCGCATTATATTACTGCTGTGGTGCCTTATTTCGGTTTTGCACGTCAGGACAGGAAGGATAAGCCAAGGGTTTCGATTGCATCCAAATTGGTAGCCAATCTTCTTACTACTTCCGGCATTAGCCGCATCATGACCATGGATTTACATGCTCCACAGATACAGGGCTTTTTTGAAGTTCCTGTGGACCACCTGGAAGCATCTGTAATATTTATTCCGCATATCCGTTCACTACATATAGAAGATCTTGTGATTGCTGCCCCGGATATGGGCGGTACTCAACGTGCCCGTTATTACGCTCAAAAGCTCCTTGCTGAACTGGTTATTTGCGATAAGCACCGTAAATACGCCAATCAAATTGAGGCAATGCGCATCATCGGTGATGTAAAAGGCAAAAACGTTATCATTGTTGATGACATCGTAGATACAGGAGGAACTCTTAGCAAAGCAGCCGACCTTATGCTGAATGAAGGCGCTAAAACGGTTCGAGCATTTTGTACGCATCCGGTACTTTCCGGCAAGGGTTACGAGAATATTGAAAATTCCCGCCTTACAGAATTGGTGGTTTGCGATACTATCCCTGTTCAAACCGGCAGAAGCAGCAAGATCCGCGTATTAAGTACTGCGCCTCTTTTTGCAAATGCCATCCATAATGTAAATGAGCACGGATCCATTAGTTCATTGTTCCGCCTTCCTGAAGAAATTCAGGCGTCGCTGGAAATGAAGTAATTTCGATGTGATAATGTGTCGATATGCTAATGTGCAAATTGAGCTCATTTTTATAGCGCATTGGCAAATTAACTTCCGCCGCGGCGGAAGCACCTTAAAACAATGTCAGGTAACAGCTTCGGTAACCTTTTCCGTATAACAACTTTTGGAGAATCCCATGGTAAAGCCATTGGTGTTATTATTGATGGTTGTCCAGCGGGATTAGAAATCGATATAAACTTCATCCAATCCGAACTGGACCGACGCAAACCCGGACAATCCAAACTTACCACTAATAGAAAAGAAGAAGACAAGGTTGAAATACTTTCAGGTATTTTTGAAGGAAAAAGCACAGGTACTCCCATTGCCATGATGATCTATAATAAGGATCACAAATCAGAAGATTATTCAGCATTAAAAGATCTATACCGTCCCTCCCACGCGGATTATACCTGGGAACGCAAGTTCGGTATCCGCGATTATCGCGGCGGCGGACGCTCATCGGCGCGCGAAACCGCGACGCGCGTTGCATCCGGCGCGATCGCGAAGCTATTACTCGCGCATTTCGGCGTACAGATCAGCGCGTTTGTCAGCGCAGTCGGCGCGATAACGAATCCACTACCCTATTCGCTACTGGATCTGTCGCTTACAGAAAGCTCTTTGGTGCGCAACCCCGACGCGGATTCTTCTAAACTGATGGAGCGCGCGATTGAAGAAGCAAAAGCGAGAGGCGATAGCCTTGGCGGAGTCATTTCCTGCGTCATTAAAAACTGCCCTGTCGGATTAGGTGAACCTGTATTCGATAAACTTCACGCGGATCTCGGCAAGGCTATGCTTAGCATCAATGCCGTAAAAGGATTTGAGATAGGCTCCGGTTTTGAGGGCGCATCCATGCGCGGCTCCGAGCATAATGATTCATTTATCCGCGCGGATAACGCGATTCATACCGCGACGAATAATTCCGGCGGCATACAGGGCGGAATCTCCAATGGTGAAGACATATTTTTCCGCGTAGCATTCAAACCCGTCGCGACAATTGCAAAATCACAGCAAACAGTAAATACCTCCGGCGAAGAAGTTGAACTTTCTGCAAAAGGCCGTCACGATCCCTGCGTAGTTCCGCGCGCCGTTCCCATAGTAGAAGCTATGGCGGCACTTACTCTTGCGGATCATTTATTGAGAGCGAGAGGGAATAGGATTTGATGCACATGCCATTTCTTAAAGAAATGGCATGTCTGTAACATCCTCAATTCATCGTCTCATGCCCCTTTGAATATAATTCGTAATTTTGAATCATAATAACAACCCTATGATCATAAAACGTCCGATGGATTCCCTGGTAGTAATGAATGAACTCGTTCTACCGAATGATACCAATACACTGAATAACCTCATGGGAGGCCGCCTCCTGCACTGGATGGATATTGCTGCGGCCATGTCCGCCGGGAAACTATCCAAGGCTACCTGCGTAACCGCAGCCGTCGATAAGGTTTCATTCAATCATCCCATTCGTCTGGGAGATGTGGTGACGATACAAGCCAAGTGTGTGCGCTCCTTCAATACATCCATGGAGGTGCATATAGAAGTATGGGCTCAGGACATCAAGACCGATAATAAAGTAAAAAGCAATGAAGCTTTTTATACATTCGTTGCATTGAACCAGGAAGGCAAACCTATTCCTGTTCCGCATATAGAACCGCTCAGCGAAGAAGAAACGATTTTATATGATTATGCTTTACTTCGCAGGCAACTTAAACTCCTTATTGCAGGAAAAACAAATCTTTCCAAAACCCCGGAGCTAAAAGCACAATTTGATGCATGGTCAAAGGGCGAAGAAAAGGCTTTTACTGGGATGTGATATCAGCGGGATAGTTATGAGTTATGAATTATGAGTTTTGAATGAAGCGTAATATCCAGCACAAGTAAATACTTACGCCATCGAATAAGAACAAAAAGCCATTCGGAATTCCGAATGGCTTTTGTATTTCATTAGCACATTATCATATCAGCACATCAATTCAATCCTGACTTGAATATCTTTTCATCTACCTTATCCTTATCGCCAAGGTAGTACCAATTGATATTAGTGGCATATTTACGGAAAGCGTCAGTCAGTTCCTGGGTAGTGAGGCTATAAACTTCATCCTTGAAGGTTTCTGCTTTTTTCCAGCTACCTCGTAATTCAGAAATTCCATAGGTCAGTGCCTGTGCGGAATTTGTTTCCTGGCCCATATAGAATCCGGTGAGGAAGCCTTCCTTTTTATCGCGAAGTTCTTTTTCAGTAAATCCTTCTTTTTTGATCTTGCGAATTTCATCCATCATTACTTGTACTGCAGCATTAGGATCCGTAGTGGATACATAAACACTTCCATAAGGATTAAATAATCCTGCTACCGATGCACTTGGTGCATAAGAAAGATTACGCTTGGTACGTATCTCAATAAATAATCTTTCAGCGAGTATGGATGCACCAACGCGCATAGCAATGGATTCCCTTGTACCTGTAGGAGGCGCGGAGAAAATGCCCTGGATATAATTTGTAGCTATTTCGCGCTCTTCTATAGTGACAGTATTACCCGTTACTTTTGGAGGATTGGAAACAAACGGATCTGAAATGCCTTCAGGAAGTGACGCAAATGCTGTACTTACTTCTTTGCGCAGATCATTCATTGAAATTTTTCCTACTACAACAAGAACAAGTTTCTTCCTGCACATGATTTTGGAATAATGCTTCTTCAGCATATCAACAGTCATTGTATTTACAGCTTCAGGGCTTCCATCAGGATCAGATTCATACGGAGTACCTTTAAAAGTACTAGTAATACTCATTTTATGAAGCTTGCTATCAGGATCACTTTCCTGTTGTTTCAAGCCTGAAATAGTAGCACCTTTTATTTGTTCAAAGCTATTGGCGTCCCACGCAGGATGTGTAACAAGGTCTGCGAGCAGATTGAAGGCGGTATTCCAGTTTTTATCTATGGTACGGATATCATAAGTGCTGTAATCATAGGAGGAACTTGCATCAATGGAAATTCCTTTTTGCTCTGTAATATCATGCCATTTATCCTTGGGATATTTAGCTGTTCCACCATCTGCAGCAACACTAAGCGCCATATTCTCGATGCCTTCCGTGGCAAG
>CAILMK010000435.1 GCA_903835275.1 uncultured bacterium
CGATCTCGTTTGCTAAGCCTTCTGAATTTAGATTTAAAGAATTATTTCCTTGTACACCGTCAGTAATTTGAGAATACAATACCTTTCCTGTGAGGTCAACTACTGCCATCCTTATTTTTCCTGCATCAGGAGTTGCAAAATGAATATTAATTATATCCCGGCAAGGATTAGGTCCTATGCTCATTGAATTGAAATCATTATTAGGGTTGCCAAAATGAATAACAGCAATTTTTGAATATTCAAACTTGCCATTATAATCCACTTGTTTCAACCTGTAATAGGATATTCCGTCCAGTGGAAATTTATCTTCATATCCGTAGTTGTTAATACTATTGGATGTGCCGGCTCCTTTTATTTCTGCAATCTTTTCGAAATTCCTGCCATCATCACTTCTTTCCAAAGTGAAATGATCATTATTTATTTCTGTTGCCGTAGACCATGAAAGATTTACCTTGTGATTTTCTGCAACCGCATCAAAATTTAATAACTCAACGGGTAATGCAGTATTTTTTGGTCCTACTCCAAATGCGTTAAATGTACTGAGACCTCCGCGAGTTGCAGTAAGTACTCCTGTGGATGGACTGTTGTACGGTGAAAAATTTGATATGTCCCAGTTACTGCCATCAAAGGAACTGATGCCCGAATTGCTTTCGTCAAAATTTGTGTTTTCATCAACGGAGTTCCATTGCAATGTTATACTTGCTCCGCTGGTTGTTCCCGGTGTTTTTTCTGAAATGAACCATGTTTTATTTACATCCTGAAGATAAGTTGAAACCCTTCCTCCATAGGTTGACTTATCCAAAACATTATTTGCCACCCTTGCAAAAAATGAATCAGCGGAACCAAGTGAATTATCAATCGTTGCAGGGGTATATGATGAGGAAGTCCCTATGGGAAATACCACAGTTCCTGCCGGTACGTATTGCACTAAAGACCCGCCGCCAGAAGAAGTATTTTTAGTTATAAAATAAGTAGCGTTGCCGTAACCGCTGATATTATTTCCGTTTTGTAATGTGAAATTATAATTGCCAAGTGTAATGGAACCGCTACTAAAAGTAACAGAATTACTGACCACAAGGTTTGCTCCAAGACTTATACCATTACTATTATTCAGTGTAAAATTTTGCAACCCGTTGCTCATGTATGGAAGGATAAATGATGACGTATTTCCACCGATGATAAGGTCAGAAGATGAGCTACCATTAATATCCCCTGCGCCTATTGATAATGAACCATCAATTTCAAGCGTATGCGTACCTATGGAGAGTGTCCCAATGCTAAGGGCAAGTATTCCAAGGACATTAAGATTGCCGCTTAAATTAATTCCGCTGGCACGATCAATGGTTAAATTATTTAAACCACTTACTACATTGGGAAGTGTAAGGATTCCTGCACTGCTGTCTATGGTGATATTTGATGATGTGCCTCCTGCGAGTGTCCCGCTATTCGTCGTTAATGATCCTTTCAGGTCCAGTGTATGAGCTCCAATATTAAATGCCCCTTTGTTTAGAGTCATATTTCCTGCTACGGTAAGATCCCCGTTTAGGTAAATATTATTTGAAGGACGGTTGATGTATAAATTATTCAATCCATTCAGAATTCCTGGAAGATAAATGGCAGCACTGTTATCATTGATCGTAATATTTGATGATGTGCTTCCTATAAGTATTGCCCCTGCATTATCAATAATCCCATCAAGTGTCATGGTATTTATATCTAAATCGAGTGAGCCTGCCCACAGGTCAAGTGTATCCATTACTGTAATATCACCACCAAGTGTTATGATGGCATTGGATCGGTTTATTGATAAAACACTTAATCCGTTGGTAATACTTGGCAGGGTAGTGGAAATGGTACTTCCATTCATGTACAAATAAGAAGAATTACCGCCGGTAATTGTACCTGACGACTGGCTGATGTCACCATCAATGGTCAGGGTATTGGAGCCAATACCAAGTGCACCTGATTCGAGGATCAGGCTGAAATATGGATAGGTGGAATTTAAAGAAGTACATTCAGTATTTTGAGAAAGGCTTACGCCACCGGAATTATTTATAGTAAGGCTATTTATTGTTGCTGGCATTTCAGCACCTGTAACCTGTGCCGAAGAACCATCAAAAACAAAGTTTCCACCTGTACTCCATGTTCTTCCTCCGCTAAGTTGTATGCCCGCGGTGGAAACGATTCCTATACTCCATGCAGTGATAAATGTTGCACCTGCATTCATGGTAAATGTCCCACCACCCAGTACTGTATAATTGGATACATCAAAAACTCCGCTGACCACAAGATTCCCGGAATAACCTGTGCGATTACTATGAAGAATCACTCCGGAAGAAAATGTATTTGCAATAGTAATATCCTTGTCAAATGTGGATGGCCACTCAACGTCACTTACGATTTGTTGTCCTGTTGTTCCATTATATAATAAGGAGGCTCCACTTGCATACGTCATGGTATGTCCATTGAGAGTGATGGTCCCTTTTGTCAATATTAGCTGCGTATTTATTGTGATATTAGAACTCAGTGTAATACCCGCACTATTATTAATGGTCAGTTTTGAAAGTCCCGTGGATGTTGTTGGCATTTCCGGCCCTGCAGTAATATTTAATGAGCGTGCAAGTGCGCGACTTGCAGGAACGGCACCGTCATATTCAGAATTGAAATTCTTAGGAGTGTAACTGTTAATGTAAGTCGGAATATCCGGGATAAGCATATCGGGTAGCAAATCACCATCATTCAGCATGCTTGAATATAAGAATGGTTTTAAAATGGATCCGGTGCTGCGAGGCGCGCAAATATTATCCACGTCAGTAGTGTATTCAGGTTTGTTGGAATTTGTATTTCCTGTGTAGGCTAAAACGTTTCCTGTTTCTACATCCAGTATGATGGCTGCTGCATTGTGTACACCATTCGCATCCAGTTGATGGAAATGCTTTTCAATAATACTGTTGGTGGTTTGCTGCAATTGCAGGTCAATACTTGTTTTAATAATTACATCCTCGTGCTTTTTCCTTCCAAGTGAAGTATAAATTCTTTCCATCAAGTGCGGTGCATAGGAGGGAAGCGGAAAAGGTTTATCAGGCAATGGCTCCTGCATGGCAAGTGTGCCGGTGGTTTTATCCACGTCTCCATTTTCAATAAGTTTTTGCAAAAGGAAATTTCTTTTTTCGAGAAGAACGGACCGGTTCTTTCCCGGATGTACCAACGAGGGACTATTCGGCAAAACTGCCAATGTTGACATTTCTCCCCATGATAATTCTTTCGCTGATTTTCCATAATACCTCCATGAGGCAGCTTCCAATCCTACCACATTGCCACCGAAGGGAGCATTGGAAGCGTACATGGAAAGTATTTTTTTCTTGGAATATTTTAATTCAAGCCGGGTGGCAAGGATCATTTCAATAAATTTTTCCCGGAAACTCCTGGCTGAATTTTCTCGCGAAAGGCGTATTACCTGCATACTTATGGTACTAGCTCCACTTACTACATGATGCGATGAAATATTTTGTTTTATTGCCCTGCAGAGTGCCGCCGGATCTATACCGATATGATGATAAAAACGTTTATCCTCAAAGGTGGTAATGCACTTTGTGAATTTTTCAGGGACATCTTCGTCATAGGGAAAACGCCACTGTCCGTCTGTTGAAATTTTTGCGCCGAGTAATCCGCCGTCATTGCTTTCCAACACCAGGCTGTGAGGCTTGTCAAACATTTCTGAAGGCAATGCAAACCAGTACCAGGTAAATAGGAAAACAGATATTCCTCCAATTGCATACCTCCTGCGTTTTTTTGCGAAAAGATATTTCAAGGCTGCGATGATTTTTTTACAACCACATACAATGAAAGTGATGGATTTCTTTATTGAGGTTTTTATGATGGAGATTGAATATCTGTTTTCCATTTTATTCTGAGTTATTCCCCTCTCCTTCGGAGAGGGGGTAGGGGTGAAGTTAAAAGGCGAGGGCGCCAATCCCCTCGCCAAAAGCAAAACACTTATATATGATTTTTTTGTTTAACTACTTTTATCCATCTGCCGGAATGAATTGAATGAACCGTATTATTATACATTGCTTCGCAGTAAGTGGATGGCAGATAGAATTTACCTGTAAAACTTGCATTTAATGCAATACGAAATGTGCGCGAATTGTCAACATGGGATACATGGTTTGAATAGTATACCCTTCTGTAAATATCAAAATAATATTTCACCCGGTCATCGCGAACATCCATATAATCTGGCGTGGATGTTTTAACTGTAAACTGATCTCCGGTCATGCGCGGATTGTAAATCTGCCAGCCGGAAGGGAAAATAGCGGTGAGTGCCATGTTCCTGTAATCATCATTTATCTCAGGATTTTCTACCTTGAATTCTGCAATGAAATCTGTTCCCTGTTCCAGTTCATTTACGTTAATTTCATTTCCTTTCAGGTCAGTATAGGATACGCTCATTTTTATTTTCCTGTCATCTTTTTTTTCCTGTCCTGCCAGTGGAATTCCGCGTGTAACGAGGTTCGCATAGATCACCTGTTTCATAGTGTTTCGCAATTCTATTTTTCCTTTGCTTGTCTTTGAAAGATCCAGTTTTAGCTGCGCAACGGGAACGTTGCTGGTTATTTTTTTCCATTCAGTTCCATTGATCCTGTATTCAATATCGATTCCCTTTGATCCTTTTCCATATTTTGAAAGAGCCATCAGTGAATAAGCTGTTTCCTGCGTACTCATCCATCTTTCTGATTTCATAATATTTGAAAGTTCCACTGCAAGCTTGAATGCTTTTTCCTTGTCCCCAAGCATCTGAACCGTTTCAAGAATAATTGCCTTATCCCGTGTATCGGATCCGTAGGTGTAATACAACTCAGAATATCTTGGGATATCAATGGTAAGGTTTCGAATCAGTGAGGCTGCCACCGTTTTTTGTCCGGCTAAATAATATGCGGCA
>CAILMK010000436.1 GCA_903835275.1 uncultured bacterium
TCATCCGGCCCTACATAGAGGAAAGGTTGGGAAGAATTATTGAATTGCTTGTAAACAAGCCACTTTACCTTCGCTCCAAGAGTGGAAATCCGGCGCAAACCCCCTTAATTGTAAGTGAGGATGTTGTGACGGTTCACTTTCATTTTCAAAAAAATGAAGAGGGCACCAAGTATTATCCAACCTTCAGGCATTGTGGGGAAAAACTTACCCTGTTAAACAAAAACGTTTCCCTGCTTACCTTGCAGCCATGCAGGATATTGATGGATGAAACGGTTTATTCCTTTGAAGATAATGTGGATGGCAAAAAGCTCATTCCGTTTTTTACAAAATTCAATATCCAGATACCTAAATCCTCGGAAGCGGAATATGATAAGAAATTCATAAAACCATTAATAGAAAATCATCCTGTCATAGCACAGGGATTTGACGTTATTGACGTGGAAGAAAACCCCCACCCCATTTTGCGCTTTGAAATGGATTGGAACAATTCCCCTGTACTGCAATTATTTTTGGATTACGGTAAAGAAAAAATATCCTTAAATAACCCCAAGCCAAACCACGTCACACTGGAGCAGGTTGGAGATAAGTATACTTACTATAAGATCATGCGCCGGCCGGAATTGGAAAGCCACTTTATCAATAGCCTGAAAAAATCAGGCCTGGTAAAAAAAGAAGGTGCCTGTTTCATTCCCTCAGAACAGGACAACGGTTCAGCCATTCTAACTTCCACTATAATAGAATGGGTAGCCAATAACCGCACACAACTGGAAGAGCAGGGCTTTACTATCACACAAGACGATTCCACTGAAAAATTTTATCTCGGCCAGCCTATCCTCGACATGAAAGTGGAGGAAAAAAACGATTGGTTTGATGTGTATGCTATGGTGCATTTCGGAGAGTTTAAAATCCCATTTCTGAAACTGAGAAAGTACATCCTCGGTGATATTCGGGAGTTTACCTTGCCGAATGGAAAAATCGCCATACTTCCGGAAAGCTGGTTTACAAAATACAAGGATTTGCTCATGCTTGCCAGTGAGCAAAGCACAGAAACCCTGAAATTCAAAAAACATCATTTTGGGCTTATTGACAGCATCATGGATAATAATCCTACTTCTGTTAAAGCTGTCAGTAATATCAAGGAAGCCATTGAAAAATTCCATGAGTCAGAGATCCCATTGCCACCCCAATTTGATTCCATTCTCAGGCCTTATCAGAAAGACGGTTATCGCTGGTTACATTTCCTGAAAGAAAATAATTTCGGGGGATGTCTTGCTGATGATATGGGACTTGGGAAAACCGTACAGGCTCTTGCATTGTTACAATCAATTAATAAAAATTCAGGGAATGCCGGTATTGAGCCCATGATTAGTGGCGGACAGCTTTCAATATTTGACACTGCAAATTCTGCAAAGAATGAGGTTGGAAGAAAATATCCCTGCCTGATAGTTATGCCCACTTCACTGATACACAATTGGGAATTTGAAGTTAAAAAATTTGCACCTGAATTAAAAGTGATCACCTATACAGGATTGGATCGTGCTGATAAGATCAAATATATACATGGCACCGACCTGGTATTGACAACATACGGAACAGTCAGGAATGATATAGAGATTATTGAAAAGCAGAATTTCGAATATATCATCCTTGATGAAAGCCAAGTCATAAAAAATCCTCATTCCAAAATTTCGCAGGCAGTAAAACGCCTAAAGGCAA
>CAILMK010000437.1 GCA_903835275.1 uncultured bacterium
CACTGTAAATGGAACCGCTTGTTTTGATCCCGGAAAAGACGAGGCAAATAAATCCGCACCTCAAACGCATATTACCGGTATAAAATTATTCTTTTCCAATATTGCAGAAACTCCCTATGGGAAACATCTTTCAGCATGGTATAAATTACCCGCAAGCCTGACACTTCCCTACAATAAAAACCATTTAAGTTTTTCTTTTGTCGGGATCAATTTGCACAACCCGGAACGTGTACGCTACAAATGGATTTTGGAAGGATTCGATAATGACTGGTCGCCTGCAAATGAACAAACCCAGGCTACTTATTCCAGTCTTCCTCCGGGGAATTATGTATTCAAGATAAAATCCTGCAACGAAGATGGGGTTTGGAACGCAAGTCCGCAAACATTCAATTTTGAGATTACCCCACCCTTCTGGGCAACATGGTGGTTCCGCACATTGGGATTTTTTTTTTATTGCATCACTACTCTATTTGTTTTACACTTTGCGCATCCGTCAGATAAAACGCAAGGATTTAATTGCACGAAATAAACTGGAAACCGAACGGAATATTGCACAGCTAGAGCAACAGGCACTTCTACTGCAAATGAATCCTCATTTTATTTTCAATGCATTGAATTCCATACAGGGATTCATCAGTACTAAGGAAACTTCAGAAGCCAAACGCTATCTTGCCAAGTTCGGAAAACTGATGCGGCAGACACTGGAAAACTCCAGGGAATCACAAGTGGTTTTAGAAGATGAAATAAGCATGTTGACCAATTATCTTGACCTTGAAAAATTATGCCAGTCGGATAAATTTGAATATTCAATTACTGTTTCCGATGGTTTGGATGAATCACAAGTTTCCATTCCTCCCATGCTGATACAACCCTTTGTGGAAAATGCAATTTTGCATGGTATAAAACCTTCTCCCAAAAAGGGGCATATTTCAATTAATTTTTCATTAGGCGAAGCAGGCTTTATTATTTGCAAAATAAGGGATAATGGCATCGGACTGAACGCCTCACTTGCCATGAAAAACGATTCAAGTCCGGAACACAAGTCTGCTGCCTACGAGATCACCAAAAAACGTCTCAACATGATGGACGAAAGCGATAAAAAACCCAACGTCTTTATCAGCGATCTCAGCGAAGAGGGATTGAGAGGAACGAAAGTGGAATTAAGAATACCGGTTTTCCAGTGAACACTCATCAGTTAACAGTTATCAAAAAATGAAAGAATCAGTAAAAAGCACCAGAAGCGCAAAATTTTATTTTCTAATTTTTATCATCAATTTTATGTTATTGGGAATGGCATCAGTACCATTGCCATCAGTCATCAAATCCATTATATCTGGCAAATTCGAAGGAATTGACAGCGGATTGGTAATGACTACATTTTTAGTTGGATTTGACGTAATTTTCAATTACGTATTTGTTAAGATAATTCCAAAAATAACGGTCAGCAAAGAATTCATAAAATTTGGTCATAAGTCTTATGAATGGGTCGACATTAAGGAAATGAAACTTAATGCACAAGTAAATTTCCAAATGGGAAGATATATTCCGGTTGAAGGCGCATATTTCAAACTTAAAAATGGTGATGCGTGGAATATGTATGACTCATTCTATGGAAATGCCCCTGAAATAAAATTATTTATTGAAGAATATATTATTGCGAAAAAGAATTCCAATGATAAATCTTCTATTGAACCTACTCAAAGAATCGGAAATGTCCCATCCGATTCAACAATCAACTTACAAAAAAAAGATTCTAAAAAATTATATGTTTTCAATAATAATCAATTCACTTCCTTCTATGGAATAATGATGTGGGGGTTCCTTGCCTTTTTGATTTATTTAAACTATAATAATCCATCCGGCTTGACTTTTATATTTACTTCCATAATTGGTGCTGTCTTTTTTGTTCTTTTCTCTTGGATGATGTATTATTTTGAAGTATCAGAACATCTTTTCAGGGTAAACAATCCTAATGCGCCATGGAAGGCTGACTCATTTAAATTTTCAGACATTAAGGAGATCGTTTTTCAACCGAGTATTGGAAGGCGTCCAAGGTCATTAGCTGTAATTACAAATGACTTTAAGCAGGAAACATTCATAGCTAGCACTTTGCGAAACCAAACCTGGGAATCTTTGAAAGAATGCCTTAAACGAAAAGGTATTCGCGTAAGAGATGAAACAACTTGGACACCACCGGAAGAAGTCTCGGAAATACAATCAAATTAGCTGATTAAAATTCAGTATTGATTTCTAATCTATCATTGTCTACTGACTACTTACTACTTACTACTCTCTCCTGAGCTTCCTTTTAGTATTTAGATATTAGATATTCGAATTTGCCCCCGGGCTCTTATCTTTGCCTTATGATCCGTGCTATCCTTGTAGAAGACAATATACAATCGCGTACCGCCTTGTATGATGACCTGAAGGAATACTGCCCTTCCGTAGAGGTGGAAGGACAATGCGGGTCGGTAAAGGAGGCATTGGCAATGATTCCTGCCATTAAACCGGATGTAGTCTTCCTCGATGTGGACCTAGAGGACGGCACAGGTTTCGATATCTTGAAACAGATCAAGGATCCCGGATTTCACATCATTTTCACGACCGGATCGGATGATCATGCTATGAAGGCAATCAAATTCAGCGCACTGGATTATCTCTTAAAACCTGTCGACCCTGACGATCTGATCCTCGCAGTAAAAAAGCTTCAAAGCGCAAAAAAAGAGAAGCATCCTGCAAAGGAAAACCTGGATCTTTTCCTCGAAAACATGCGTAATGCCAACAAAGCTCCCAAACGCATTGCCCTGAGTACGTCTGACAGAATTCATATCGTTCCTGTGAATGAAATAATCCGTTGTGAATCGGTGCGCAATTATACCCTCTTTCACCTCGCCAATAATAAACAGGTATTGGTTACCCGCACCCTCAAGGAATACGACGAAATGCTGGAAGATTCAGGCTTTGTACGCGTACATAATTCCCATCTTATCAACATCAATTGTCTGAAGGAATTCGTAAAAACCGACGGTGGCTATGCCCTCATGAGCGACGGCAGCAAAGTGCCCGTTGCCGTCCGGAAAAAGGATGATTTGCTACGGTATATGGGGTTGGAGTGATTCTCTGCCTCCCCGTCCAAAAACGCCTGATAGCCCAAAGCCTACACCTGATAGATTAGGCATCACGGCGGATAGTTCTACATATATATAGGCTGGTTTCAGTTCTAAGTTTGGTTTCAAATTAAAACATTTATGAAACCTCTCGGAGAATTATTGAACCAGGTCAAAACCCTGAAAACTTACACAATCATCAAGGCTGCAACCATAGTACTGGCTGCAACATTTGTCGTTATTGCCGCCACCACTACCATGAAAAAGAAGGTTCAGGCGGTGGAGTTTGACAAGGCTTTCACGCCTTACATTTCAGCCTACACTTCCGGGCTGGTACCCAAGAATAGCCGGGTGCAGGTTCGCTTTGCATCGGATGTGGCACAAGCCGACGAAGTAGGCAAGGAAATTCCCAATAAGCTGTTTGAATTCAGTCCCGCCATCGAGGGCAAAATGGTTTGGGTGGATACGCGGACCGTTGAATTCAAGCCAACTACCATGCTCAAATCCGGGCAGGTATATGACGGGGAGTTGAACATGTCAGGGGTAATAGACACCATCCCTTCCAAGCTGGGAAAATTTCCTTTCCAGATCCGTACGCGCAACCAGGATTTTTCTTTCCAAACGGACGGGGTAAAACCCATGCCTATGGCGGGTACTGCCTGGGAAAAAATTGAAGGCACCATTGAAACCCTGGAATTTGAAGATAATGCAGGCGTTGAAAAAATATTGCAGGCAGAAAATAATGGCAAAAAACTCCATATCAAATGGCACCATGCAGAGGATGGGATCAAGCATACATATGAAATTGACAGTATAGAAAGAAAAGCAAAAAAAGATCATGTGGATCTAATTTATAACGGTGATCCGATACAGGTGGATAAGAAAGGGAAACAGGAACAGGTAATCCCTGCACTTGGTGATTTCACGCTGACCAATTCCCAGTCATTCAGCAATCCTGAACAATATATTCAACTGCAATTTTCCGATCCCATAGACCCAACTCAGGATCTAAACGGACTTATAACTTCTGACGAAACTTCCTTCAAATTTGCGGTGGAAGACGGAACGGTAAAAGGATTTCCAACTAATAAACTTACCAAGGCAATAACAGTAACCATTCATTCTGGAATCCGCAATAATATAGGATATAAAAAGAATGATGAGGAAAAAGTGGATCTTGAATTTGAGGAAATTTATCCGCAGATAAAGGAGCTTGGAAATGGAAGTATTATTCCGCGTTC
>CAILMK010000438.1 GCA_903835275.1 uncultured bacterium
AGTGCATCCAGCGCATCTTTTTTATCATCCCCATACTGTATTTTGTAAGTGATCTTCGCCAATTGCCTCGGATCATCTTTTAAAACAATTGAATCAGGCGTGCCTTCTGGACTTGTACTGCGGCTTGAATCAGATGCGTTTTTTACGATCTTATCAATATCAACCTTGCTGACCGTTTTGGGATGCAGCAATTCGTCCAGGGATATAAACCTGAGCTTGAATGAATCAGTAAATTTGATTTCCCCCTTCGGAAAGGCTAATATAACACCCAGCAACAAAAGGTTTACAAAAAGAAGAAGTAATAATATCTTGTACGGCTTTACCATTGGCAATAGCCCGCAAAGTTATGGAATAAGCTCCGCACCGTAAAGGATATTTTTGAGGGGACAATAGCCGACACTTTGGACATTGAATCGGCTTTTCCAGGGCTTAAAGATCCAAAATTCGTGCTTTGCACGGGCTTAATATGCACGGTTTTCCGGTCAATGCAGAAAAAATATCCACATAGTTAAATAATTATAAATCAGATAATTAAATGCAAAATTGAAATAATTGTTGAAAACCTAAACAATTGCTATACAAAAGGATGAGTACTTTTTCCACAATTGACCTGTGGAAAAGTAAAGTGTCGGTTTGTGTCGGTTTGTGTCGGTTTGCGTGGGAGTATTTATAATTTTACACCCACGTTCCAAACGAACTCTTTCAAAGATACGAAATGTCACGATTATTCGGCAAATATGAATGTAAAGTTGATTCCAAGGGTAGATTTATCTTCCCCGCAGGATTGAAAAAACTTTTGCCGGAAAGCGAAGCCACCGAATTTGCCCTTGTAAAAGAAAAAGAAGGCTATCTCGTATTATATACCAAGGCATCCTTTGATAAAAAACTGGATGAGCTGGACCAGCTGGATGATTACGTTGATGAAAATGACGATTACAAGCGTGAGTTTTTTGATACCGTCGCTGTAATAACAATGGATTCAGCCATGCGCCTGAACCTGCCAAACGAAATGATGGAGGAAATTTCCATTAATAAAGATATTACCCTCCTTGGAGTGGGTAAAAAAATTGAATTGTGGGCCACTGAAAAATATCCGAAATCCAGCACTGCCAGACAAGCTGAACTGAAGAAGAAGATCGTATTTGCGAAACCTGCTAACCAGTGATAGCTTTTGCCGGCACAGGTACCGGAACAGAGGAAAACATTATGAATACGCCCGTTTATCATACCCCCGCTTTGCTTGAAGAAAGCATCGAAGCACTGGCAATAAAACCGGATGGTATTTATGTCGATGCCACATACGGTGGCGGCGGGCACAGCAGGGAAATTCTCAGGCATTTAACGACAGGCAGACTCATTGCATTCGATAAGGATGTGGATTCGCATGCAAACATGGCTGAAAATCCCAACCTTACCCTGATACCTCACGACTTCATACATATAAAGAATTACCTGCGCTACCTGAAAGCTATTCCCGTGGATGGCATACTTGCTGACCTCGGACTTTCATCGCATCACGTAGATGAAGCGGAACGCGGCTTCTCTTTTCGTTTTGATGCTCCTTTAGATATGCGTATGGATCAGCAGAATCCTGTTTCAGCTGCCGATCTTGTAAACACAAAAAGCGAAGCAGAATTACAGGAGATATTTTCCCGCTACGGGGAAATTAAAAATTCAAAGACTCTGGCCAGAAATATCGTAGCTCGCCGTTCAGGCAATAAAATAACAACTACCGGACAACTCAGTGAAATTGCTGATGAAGTCCTTCCTCATAAGGAAATCCTGAAAAAATATTTGGCAACAGTTTTTCAGGCATTGCGCATTGCAGTTAATAATGAACTCACAGGCCTTGAGCAGTTTTTACTCCAGGCGAAAGATGTACTTGCTCCAGGCGGCAGACTGGCTATAATCACCTATCACTCCTTGGAGGATAGGCCAGTAAAGAATTTTTTCAATACCGGAAATTTCGAAGGAAAGGAAAACAAAGACGTTTTCGGCA
>CAILMK010000439.1 GCA_903835275.1 uncultured bacterium
GCCACTCAATAAACATCCAAGTAAACGCACCCGCTGCTGCTGCAATATGAGTAACCAACATAGCCATACCCGCTCTACCGTCAGCAGTTAAGGCACTACCCGCATTAAAGCCAAACCAGCCTACCCATAACATACCTGCACCTGTAACTACCATCGTCATGTTATGTGGAGGCATAGCAGTAGAAGGAAAACCTTTACGCTTACCTAACACTAAAGCAGCAACCAAAGCAGCAACGCCCGCATTCACATGAATTACGATGCCACCCGCAAAATCCATAACGCCTAGATCAGCTAACCAGCCACTACCCCAGATCCAATGACACACGGGCATATAAACGATAATTAACCACAAACCGCTAAACCATAACATCGCTGAAAACTTCATACGCTCTGCAAAAGCACCCACAATCAATGCTGGAGTGATAATAGCAAATGTCATTTGAAACATAAAATACACTGTTTCAGGGATATCTCCTGTCAATGCCGTTGTCGTAATTTCTGGTAAAAATACTTTTGAAGCACCACCAATAAATTTTTGTAACTCACCGCCATTAGTAAAGATAAAACTATAGACCCCAGCTAACCAAAGGATAGATACTAGACAAGTGATAGCAAAACATTGCATCAAGACAGACAAGACATTCTTACTTCTAACTAAACCGCCGTAGAATAATGATAAGCCAGGAATAGTCATAAATAATACTAGGCCTGTAGAAGTTAATATCCAGGCGGTATTTGCTTGGTTCAAGCCCTCTGCCATTGCCAATTCGGGTAACAAAAGCAGTGCTAAAATTAATATCTTAAGTTTAGAAATAGTCCACATTTAAATAGCATCCTCTCCAGTTTCACCTGTTCTAATACGGATCACTTGCTCTAAATTAGACACAAAAATCTTACCATCACCGATTTTTCCTGTATTAGCGGCTTTAACAATAGTACTGACAGCTTTGTCTAACATATCATCCGCCACTGCAATTTCTAACTTAACTTTAGGCAAAAAGTCTACAACATATTCTGCGCCTCTATAAAGTTCGGTATGACCTTTTTGACGACCGAATCCTTTAACCTCAGTCGCTGTTACCCCTGCAACTCCTATGTCAGATAATGCTTCTCTCACATCATCCATTTTGAATGGCTTAATTATTGCTGTTATTAATTTCATGATAACTCCTGTTATTATTATGTAAACAACCTGCGTTGCGGTGTTGCATGATAGAGAATTATCAATCAACATACAATTATTAAGCAGAATTAGAGCCTTAAATTTATTTAAGGTAACTAGACAAATCATTATTTAACCTTTAAAACCTAAAGAGAACCCCATGCTAAAGATATGTTTACGATGGCTACTACGCTTGTTATTCAAGGTCAAAGTGACCGGCTTAGATAATTACAAAAATGCTGGGAAACGCGTATTAATTGTGTCAAATCACACTTCTTTTTTAGATCCTTTACTACTAGGTGTGTTTTTACCTGACGATATTACTTTTGCCATCAATACTCATATTTCTCAACGTTGGTGGTTAAAACCCTTTTTAGGATTATCCAAAGTTTTTCCAATGGATCCAACCCATCCTTTATCTTTAAAGGATTTAATCCATCATTTAGAAAACGATACGCGGACGGTCATCTTTCCAGAAGGACGCATTTCTGTCACCGGAGCGTTAATGAAAGTTTACGATGGAACAGGTATGGTAGCTGACAAAACCCAAGCGACCATATTACCCATACGTATTTCTGGGGCTCAATACACGCACTTCTCCAAACTTCAAGACATTGTGCGCTTACGTTTATTTCCTAAAATCACCCTACATATATCCGCTCCCACAAAAATCTCTGTCCCAGTTGAAATTAAAGGTAAAGAACGCCGAGCATACTGTGGTCAACTCTTAGCGGATATTATGGCTAACATGATGTTTGATACGAGCCACTACAAACAGGCTATTTTTTCAAGTCTATTAGAGGCACGCATCATTCATGGCGGTAAACACATCATTGCTGAAGATTTAGATCGTTCAACGCTCAACTATGACAACTTAATTACCCGAGTCATTATCCTAGGTAATGTCCTAAAGAAAATAACGGCTTCAGGAGAAAATGTTGGGGTGTTTTTACCCAATTCTTCTAAAACACTAATAACCATACTCGGTTTACAATTACATCATCGAGTACCAGCCATGCTTAACTACTCGACTGGCGCTTCAAATATTATTTCTGCCTGCCATACCGCCCAAGTTAAAACCGTTTTAACTTCGCACCGTTTTATAGAACTGGGAAATTTACGAGCAGAAGCTGAACAACTTAGCCAGCACTGCCAATTAATATATCTTGAAGATTTAGCAACCCAAATATCACACATCAATAAACTTTTTGGCTTCATTAAAAGCAAAACCACGGCTCTTTGGTATAACCCCAAAAGTTTTGATGCAGACACAGCGGCGGTCATTTTATTTACTTCGGGATCGGAAGGTACGCCAAAAGGCGTAGTACTTTCTCATGCAAACATTCTTGGCAATCTAAAACAGTTAGAAGCGTGCATCAGCTTTAATGCGAGAGATGTTGTACTTAATTTTCTACCTATGTTCCATTCTTTTGGATTTACAGTGGGTACTATACTCCCCACTATTAGTGGCATGAGAACCTTTTATTACCCATCGCCTTTGCACTTTAGTGTAATTCCTGAAATCGCTTATGAAATTCATGCCACTATCATGTTCGGCACTAATACATTTTTTTCTGCCTACGCTAAAAAAGCGCATGCCTATGACTTTTACAATTTACGCTATGTTGTTGCAGGTGCCGAAAAACTTCAAGACAATACACGACAAATATGGGCCGATAAATTTGGTATTCGGATTCTAGAAGGCTATGGCGCTACAGAAACGTCACCAATCACCTCAGTTAATACCCCTCTTCATCATAAATCAGGAACCGTAGGCCGTTTTATGCCTAGCATGAATTACAAATTAGAACCCATTGAAGGAATTCATGAAGGTGGCCAATTACATGTTAGCGGCCCCAATATTATGATGGGGTATCTCTTAGCCAACAATCCAGGACAGTTAGTACCTCCCGAATCAATTTATGGCAAAGGCTGGCATGATACCGGTGATATTGTTTATGTGGATCACGAAGGATTTATTAGTATCAAAGGACGCAGCAAACGCTTCGCTAAAATTGGGGGGGAAATGGTTTCTTTAGTTGCAGTAGAGCAATTAGCAATTAACACGTGGCCGAATGCTCATCATGCAGCAATTAGCATCCCGGATCTAAAAAAGGGCGAACAAATCATCTTAGTTACCACGCAAAAAGAGGCGACTATAAATGACATACTTGCTTCATCACCCGGCGTAGCCAATATCAGCTTACCTAAAAAAATTCTTATTGTAGAAGAAATACCCGTCTTAATGACGGGCAAAATCAATTATCCAGCGGTTATTGCATTAGCTCAAGGACACTAAATAACTTTCACCAAAATACCACTACCCATCCATATTATTAACTTTCATTGCTGAGTATGGTTAATTCGCATAGAATTGGATGGCTTTTTAAGGATCGGTAATTCGATTGGATGCCCCTAACTATAGGAAAAGAAAATGACTGAATCAACAAAAATTGGACTGGCTATTTTAGCCGTTTTTGCGGCTGGATTTATTATGGTCGGATTAAGTAAAGAAGAACCTTCTACTGCTCAAAAAGAAGCGGCAGCGGGCATAAGAAACTACGTCGCTATACAAACGATGGC
>CAILMK010000440.1 GCA_903835275.1 uncultured bacterium
TAATGCTCTACCAGCTGAGCTACGGAATCTTTTTCGTAAAACGAGGTGCAAAGTTACGTTTATCCCATATCTAAACAAGGCATTTCCATTGATTTTTTCTAAAACGCAGGTTTACTGGGGTATTATTCCATTTTTATAGCCGTAGGGCCAAATTCCCTTACACACAATTCAAATTCCTTGCAATGAAAGAAATACGGGTATTTAGTGCCCAAAATGCCCCTGAATTTCTTATTTTTGCTATTAATTAGGGTTTTTACAAACCTTTTTTTTGAATTAGAAAGTTAAATAATTGCCTCATCTCTCTTTCCGAGAAGGCTGATAATGAATGGTAGATAAGGAAGAAAATCTTTATGAGAAGCTCATACTTGCTGAACAGCGTTTAAAGCTCGTGCTTGAAAACGCCCGGGATGGTGTGTACCACCTAAACCTGCAAACCGGCAATTATGACTTTGTAAGCCCATCCCTGGAGCGCTTTTCCGGCTATACGGAAATTGAATTCAGGGCAGGTGGGGTAGAGATGCTTACGTCCCTGATCCACCCTGCTGATATTCCCGGTATCGAAGAGCATATAGCACATATACTGACAGTTGAAAAACCGAATTTCGGCAATCCTTCCATTGAATACCGTTTTAAAACAAAGGAAAAGGGCTATCGCTGGGTAAGTGACAGCCGTACTCTTATTCGTGACGAAAAGGGTGTGCTTATTGCCATTCTTGGCAGCATACGCGATATAAGCGACCTGAAACAAACTGAATTGCAAACGCGGGAGATCAACCGCAGGTATAAATATATTTTTGAAAAGAACCCGCTTCCCATGTGGGCTTATGACGCAGATAGTCATGCTATATTAATGGTCAATCATGCAGCTATTGAAAAATATGGCTACACAGAGGATGATTTTCTTGCCATGAATATGGAAGACCTGAGTCCTGCGAGGGAAAACAGGCAATTCTTCCAGCGCGATTCCTATGATGACAGTCATTCCTTTACCGGGGAACGTTATCACAGGAAAAGAGATGGCGGAATGATCAGTGTGGAAGTGTTATCCCATGTTATCTATATTAATGGAAGATTAACGCGCCTGATCATATCCCATGATGTAACGGAACGCGAAGCCGCTGCAAAATCACTGGCATTTCATGCCAATATCCTGAAAAATGTACAGGAAAGCGTGATTGTAATGGATTTGAATGGAAATATTACATTCTGGAATGAGGGAGCAGAAAAACTCTTTGGATACAGGACGGAAGAAATTACCGGAAAATACTGCGGAACATTGCGCATAGAACAACAGGAAGGCGAATTCCGCAAGGATCTGGATAACGTCATTATCCGCGGTTCTTATCACGGGGAAGTATGCGGAATGAAAAAGGATGGCAGCATTGTCTGGTACGATATGGTTATAACCCCCATGCATGATTTGCAGGACAGGGTTTCCGGCTATATTGCCACCGCGAAGGATATGTCCGAAAGGCGCAGGGTACAGGAGGAATTGCGTAAATCCGAAGCCAATCTGCGTGCTATTTTTGATAATACAAACAAGGCGTATATACTGCTGGATAAACAATACAGGATCGTAGCTTACAACAAAACTGCCAGCGAAGGAAGTATTATTTATTTCAATAATGAACTGAAGGAAGGAACATCCATCCTTGATTACATAGACGAAAGGCTTAAGTATTTCCGCAACGGATTTGAGAAAGCAATGAAAGGTGAAACCGTTCGTGCTGAACGCAGGTATAAATTGCACGGGCATGTTTTATGGTTTGAGTTCACCTATAATCCGGTTCTTACCAGCAAGGGTGAAATGATCGGCATTTGCCTTGGAGTAATGGACATCACCGAACGTAAGGTTAGTGAAGAAAAAGTAATAGAACAAAACAACGACCTCAAGAAACTGAATACAGAACTGGACAGATTTGTATATAGTGCCTCGCATGATTTGCGTGCGCCGCTTTCATCGGTTCTTGGATTGATTGATATTGCGGAAATGGAAATCACCGATCCGCAACCTTTGCATTATTTCGCAATGATGAAAGGCAGCATCAACCGTTTGAATAGATTCATCCAGGATATTATTGATTATTCAAAGAATGCGCGTCTGGAAGTGGCTAAGGAACCTATAGATTTCAAGGATCTCGTTAGCGAAGTAATTGATGATTTGAAATTCATGGACGGTGCTGAAAAGATCAAGATCGGATACGATATTGATACTTCCGGAATATTGCTT
The DNA here is from genome assembly GCA_903835275.1 of uncultured bacterium. GTDB lineage: Bacteria > Bacteroidota > Bacteroidia > CAILMK01 > CAILMK01 > CAILMK01. The sequence goes on from CAILMK010000440.1 coordinate 2,231, forward strand.
TCTGATCGCAGCCGTATCAAGATTTTATTTAGCAACCTCATAGGTAATTCCATCAAGTATCATAACCTTGACCAGGAGGAGCCATACATTAATATTTCCACCCACGTCAACGGACGCACAGTAAAACTGACCATAGAGGACAATGGTATCGGCATAGGAAAAGACCATGTAGACAAGGTATTTGATATGTTCTATCGAGCTTCTTACAAATCTGCCGGTTCCGGTCTGGGACTTTATATTGTAAAGGAAATTGTCCAAAAACTACACGGTAATATTACTGTGGAATCAGAAATGGGCAAAGGCACCAAGTTTACTATCATACTTCCACTCTCTTAGATTTCGGATTTCGGATTTTCGATTTCGTCCGCCGCGGCGGAGCCGCAATGCGCGGATTAAATTGCACACTAATTATACAGATTTTATTGATTATCACTGAACGTCCAAGTTGTCATTCAGGAGGAACCTTGCCCGTATTACAGATAAAATCGGGAAAAAGAAAATTTCCGAAAGTTGCAATTCAATTAGATCTGTTGTGATTCAACATTTGTTTAACCGTCATCCTTACAAGCTTTTCAATATGCTGTCTATTGTTTATTACAGTGATGGTATCATTAGTATACTCTATTACTTTTAGTGGCTGATTTGTAAAGTCAAAAGAGCTGTCTTTCTCATTAAATTTCCATTTGTCGGCATCAGGAGATCGTTTATCCAAATATGGCCATGGACTAATTGAAGAATCCCCTAAAATATAAGCCTCGGAATTACCATCGGAGAGAAATCTTATGCAGGATCCTAGTCTAACATTTTTATTATTGATCTGTTCATCAGGATAATTGTAGAAAACCCAGTAGCAACTGTCTTTAGTCAGGGCAGCTTCAAATTTGTTTTGCTTGTGAGAACAAGAAGCCAATAAGCAAAAAATAAAAAGAAATTTCCTCATGATTTATTTAATAAATGGAGCGAAAGATTCGCAAGAAATATTTTAAAATTCGTAATTCGTAACTACTCCTTCAACTTATACGGCTTAAATTCAATACTATCATCAAAGAGTTTTCTATAGGTAATATGCTTTTTGGAAATGGTTGCACCGAGGTTGCTCATAAGGCTTTGCATCTTGGGATTAAAGCTTCCTATCCATGCTATTTCAGAGGAAGTGAACTGTGGAAAATTTTTCAATTCATTATAAGCATTGTAAAATAATGCCGCGTCGAGTCCCTGGTTCTGGTAGCCCGGCATGATTCCGAATACCAGAGCTTTTAAGCGATCTATGGGACGAAACATTTTATAAAAAACAAATTTCAGTTTTCCGATAAGGTCAAGTTTTCCGCCTACGAATTTGAATAACTGGTTCACGTCGGGCAGTACAATAAAAAATCCTGCAGGCGTATCATTTACGTAGGCATACCACATGAATTCCGGAATTAATATCGGTTTCAATTCCCTGAATATATTCTGCACATCATCATAAGAAAGCGGTTTGAAGTTTTCAAACTTGCTCCAGGCGGCATTATATACCGTAATAAAATCGCGGATGTATTTATCAATATTTTTTGGGTCAAAATGTTTAAATTCAACACCCGGCCTGCGCTGTATCCGTTCAACGATTTTCCTGAATCGTTCTTCCTCAAA
>CAILMK010000441.1 GCA_903835275.1 uncultured bacterium
CGAACTTACCATGTTATATAGTGCTCTGAATAAACTACCGGAGGAACAAAGAGTAGCCTTGGTCCTTTTTGAAGTTTCCGGATTCACTATAAAGGAAATATGCGCGGCGCAATCCTCAACTGAAAGCGCGGTAAAATCGCGCATCGCCAGGGCAAGGCAACGACTGGTTGAACTAACCGGCGAAAAGAAAATTACTCCCATCTCTATGCGGATGGTAAGCATGTTCCTCAACTCACTATTTTTTTAACACTGAAACCGAAGCAGCAATGATACAATATAATTTAAATATACAAAAAGCACTTGAGGAAGCACGCAACCGTAAGCCGCTTTTGGATCTGGACGAAGTGGAAATGCTTATACGCTACAAGCGTCCGGGCAGAAAGCCACTGGGTGGATGGAAAGGACTGATGATTGCAGGCATTGCGTGGATGGTACTTATTTCAGGAATGTATTTATGGAGTGACGTTCTAAAAAACTCACATCCAAGCCAGGAAAACAATGCAGTTTCCGTATCAAAGCAAAGCACACTAACAAATAATGACAATAATTCTTCTACTCAGGTAGAAAACCAAACATCCACTCAACCACAAGAACCTAAAAATAATCATTCCAATTCTATATTTCCTATTGCTTCCAGCCTTCAAAATAATTCACCTTCGGAAGATCAAAATACCTCAATAGCCACAGTACCGGATAATAATAATTATAACAGAACCGCTTTTAGTACTGAAAGTACACAGGCTATTATTCCAACTGTGCCAAATGATGTTTTTCCTTCAAGTACTGCTGACAATTCTGTTAAAACAAGTTTCACCCTTCGCGGATGGAATCTTGCATCCACGGATCCCATGGACTTTCGCTACGGGCTTGATAAGAATGAGGCGCACGACGGACAAGCTTCAGCATTTATAAGTGCCTCCAAAACCAATTTCAGAAGCGGATGGCTGACACAGGATATCAGCGCGGATCAGTACGCAGGAAAAAGGCTGCGCATGACAGCATGGGTAAAATGCAATGATCCCGGCAAGAAAGCGTGGGCAGGCATATTTATGAATGTACGCGGCATTGAATTCAAGACTGCCGGATTCAGTAATATGTATGATAAAAATGCTCCGGCACCTGCAAAGGGATGGGTAAAATGCGAACTCGTGACTGACGTCCCTGCTGATGCGAAAATTATTTCATTCGGACTCTATAAAGTCTATGCCGGAGAGGCATGGATTGATGATATAAACCTGGAAGTTGTAGGCGCAAATGTGCCATTGAACTTCCCGTCTAATACCGAAGCGGTAGATACCAGCCTTGCAATGACAGATGCCTACAAAAGGGCATTATCCATGATGGTTGACAATCCCTCTAACCTGGATTTTGAAACGTATTCGCAACCCGATGTGCCGAAGGACTGGTACATAGGCCGCGAAAGCCAACACTACCGGGTTTACAGGGATGCCAAGAATCATCACAGTGGTAGTGCGTCCGTATGTTTGCAATCAAGCGGCTACAAAAGTGATTGGAATACATTGCTGCAAGTTTGCAAGGCTGGGAACTACTTAAACAAACGCGTAAAACTTACCGCATGGGTGCGTACCGCTGGCCTCAAAGGGCATGCATCCTTCCTGTTCCGTGTGGATGAATATTCAGGAGCAGTGCGTCCTGATAACATGAAAGAGCAAAGCTTTACAGGAAACAACAAATGGCATAAAGTGGAAATGACACTTGATATTCCTGAAACCGCCACCAGCTTTACGTACGGTGTATTGCTCTCCGAAAAAGGCGAAGTCTGGATGGATAATATCAGCTTAGAGGAAGTTCCCGTAAGAAACGCTGCACGCTATATCCAACACCAGCCGGTAAACCTGGGTTTTGAAGAGTAAAACCATTTCCCCGGAAAGGAAATAAATACTGAAATTTATTAGACTAAAATAATGGACAATTTCGTTCAACTAGGTGGACTTTGACTACTATTTAAATGGAATAAATAACAAACAAACTAAGTGTACCTATCAAACAAACAGGGATTGTGACATACTCATTGTCAGGAATTAGATAACCATAAATAACAAAAAAATGAAACAGATTTTAACGGGAGTATTACTCGTAACAGGATTCCTATGCGCCTTCGGGCAGGTAAAAACCGGCAAAAGCATTTTTTATAAAACAGATGCTTATACGCTAACCAATCGCCAGAAAAAACAACTGGACACTTATCTTGATTCAGCATTGAAAACAGATACCGGCATTCATAAAATTATTATCTACGGATATACGGATAGCTCGGCAGGGAAAGAATATAATATTGCGCTTTCCATCAGGCGTGCAGAGAATGTTGAAAAATATTTGTTGGAAAAATACAAGCGCGTTATAAAAGCGGATGTGCGCGGTGAAGGGGAAGAGCATCCTATCTATCCATACAATAATGAAAATGCGATGGCAATGAATCGCCGCGTGGATATCATCATTGATAAACACAGGGAAAAACCTGCTCCTTCCATTCCTATAGGCAGGGCAACTACTATTGTGGACCTGTACAAATTACTTGATAAACCAGCCGATACATTTTGGGTGGATAATAATAAAGATACCGTCCTGAAAGCAACCAATGGCACCGTGGTCGTGCTGCCTGCACATTGCTTTTGTGATGAAACCGGACGCCGGATAAAAGTAGCCGTGAAGGAAGTCCTTAAAAAAAGCGATATGATCAGCCAGAATACTTCCACCGGCGCGGGACTGGATTATCTTGTAACCGATGGAATGGTGCAGCTCACTGCCTGGGATATGCGTGGCAATGAACTAAAGCAATGTAAAAAGGATAACCTAAGCATTATGATACCCACGGAAAATCCTGACAAGGACATGCAATTATTTTATGCTTCCCGGGATGAGGACTATGCACTTGACTGGAAAAACAAACCAGAAAATAAAATGCGCATCATTGAAGGACGAACATTCAGGAAAATACTCATGCCTTACGAAAGACGGGGTTTTGGTAAAGGAATGCAGTGCCACCTTTTCTTCTGCAAGATCCGCAGGTTCTTCAGGGAATTATTTGAGAAGCCTTTGGTCATTAACAATGAGCAGGTTTTCATGAATAAACAGGATGCAAAAATATATCAGGGCTACCAGACCATCAGGGATAACAGGAATATTGTACTGAGTGAGATCGCCAGCAGTTACAGGACAGCTGATAGGAAAAGTATGGAGGATGTCACGCTGGATGACGGCTATTATTATATTTTTAATTCACCGGGACTTGGCTGGTCCAATTGCGACAGGTATGCATTCAATGCCGCAAATATGTCCAATGTAAAAACGCCAGTTAAATATGATAAAACAACCGACCTGAAACTGGTAATGATGGATGACAAGGTAGTGATCCCTTCACATCTTTGTAATGATAGCTTTTGCTTTGCCAATGTGCCTGTAAAAAAGAAAGCAAAGCTAATAGGGCTTAAATACGAAAACGGGACCCCTTATTTTGCCATGCAGGAAATTACTACCGGGGATACCTTTAATGCAGACCTGAAATTTGAAAAACATAGCCTGGAAGAAATAAAACAAATTATTTCCTCGATCAGGTGATCCTTTCTTAAACGTGATGAAGGGCGGAGGGATCCGCCCTTTTTTATTTTTTCAAAAACGGATTACTGAAAGCTTTGTCAGAAACAAATTCAGAATCTGTCAGTGTTTTTAAGAACAATACTATTTCTCCTTTTTCCTTTTTGCTTAATTTCACTCCACCCTGATGTGCAAATTCCATTCTCGGATCTATATTGATGCTTTTATTTACTCCTTCACTATAAAAATTAACAACATCTTCCAGCGTTTTAAACCTGCCATCGTGCATGTAGGGCGCCGTGAATAAAAGATTCCTCAATGAAGGCACCTTGAATTTTCCGCAATCAATACTTTTACCTGTAATGGCTCCAAGCCCTTTGTCTTTATACTGGTCAACGGAGTTTATATTATCCAAACCGTTATTTATGTATTCAAGATTTGTACCGAGTACATTGGCATCAGTGGTATGGCAATGGAGGCAATCGCCCTTCGCCATGTCATTTACCAGAATATATCCCTGAAATTCTTCGGTGGTAAGGCTTGCTTTTTTTGCAAATACCTTATCAAATTTGGATGTGTGGGAAATCAATGTCCGCAGGAATTGCGCAATAGCCTTTGAAACGAGTACACTATCTATCCCGGTTTCCCCGAACGCTTTTTTGAATTTGTTCCTGTAGAATTTATTCCCCTGCAAACGCCTTTCAGCATCAGGCCATTTCAAATTCATTTCAGTATGTGCACTTACAGGTTGGTAAATCTGATCTTCAAGGGTAGCTGCACGTCCATCCCAGAAATAAGAACGATACCAGGCAAGATTGAACAAAGGCAGGGTATTCCGTTTCATTAATTGCCCATTATTGCCGGTACTTAATTTATTTGGTGCATCACTAAAAGCAAATTTTTGCTTGTGGCAACTGGCACATGCCATAGAGTGATCTTCACTCAGGATGGAATCATAAAATAAATACCTTCCCAACTCCACTCCTTCTTCTGTGGAAGGGTTAAGAGTACTTAAAGGCATTTCAGGAAAATGCTTTAGTTCCGGAAATTTATAGGGTTTCGTCCCCTTGGCAATGCTAAACGCAAAAACCAAAAGCACCATGGCCAAAAAAACAGAAACAAATCCAATATTTTTCACTTGCTATCTGGCAAGATCAATTTCTGATCACCTTAAAAGTTTCGCTTTTCAGATTGGTATTCACCTGCAGATAATAAACCCCCGGTGAATATTTCTCCATATTGATATAATACCTGATCGGGCAGAGTCCGAAATTTTCAATTACCTTACCCGTGGCATCCATCAGTTGCATGCTTTCTATAACATGATATTGATCCAGGCGCTGAGCCTCTATGTTCAGGCGTCCGCTTGTCGGTGTTGGATAAACCCTTAGATATTGTTCTTTTTGTTCAGATTTAGGAACGGCGGTATGCAGGTTGGTTGTGTGTTCAATCATATTGTCAATCATCCATCCTTCCTGGTGCGTTTCATTGCTATCTGATTTAAAAGTGAAGCGGAATTCCACCTGTCTAAGAAAATTGTATAGGTAGGAATTATCAAAACACAACCAGATATCCCTCCATGTTGTATCTGTTCCGCTAAATGCATAATCAAGTTTGATGGTATCAATATTTGCAGAATCAAACCCGTAATATTTATATACTTTGGGATTATTGAATACATTCTCCCAGGTTGATCCGCCATCCAATGTGAACTCGACCACTCCCCCATCCCTTTGGTGTTCCATATCCAGCTTTTGCTTCCATTGAATGGCTGTAATGCCTTCCCATCCTCGGATGTGGTTATTATTAAAGCTGAAAGTTGATTTGTTATTTTTAGGATATGTGTTTAGGGTATCTGTAAGAAGTGCATTCGGCAAGGTTGCCGCCTTATTAAACAAGGTTTTTGAAGGCTTTCCGATTTGCCAGATATTGGATTTGTAGCTTGTGTCGATCACCACATTGAATGTGTCAGAAATGCTGACTTTTTCAAAATAATCATAATATGGGTAATCCGACATTCTTTGTCCATAGGATGACAAGGCGCAAAAAAAGAAAAGGACTGCAGCGAAAATGGTTGTTTTCATAATTAAGAATGATTAATTGTTTTGTTTTGGTCAGGCAAATATAAGAAAATTCCTGATTTTCAATCGTATCCGTGGTAGAGACGCCCCCACCGCGGGTATCGTGTCAAAAATCGCAAACTAAGTGAATGCGGATAAACAGACGCGATTCCCGCCGAGGCGCGGCGTCCCCACAAATCCCGCACAAAAAGTTGCCCACTTTTGAAAAGTTGGCAACTTCCGCGCCCAAAACGATCTGTATTCTCATAATGCCCTAACAATGAGCCATCCGTTTTGGGAAAACGGGTCCCAATTTGATCATTCAATGGTCTGTGATCCATGGTCTGCCATTTTATTTGTCCCCATCCTCTTGTCTTTTGTCCCTTTTAGAGGAAAAAAAAGTAAAATCTAAAATCGTATTTCCAAAATAAGTTCTACCTTTGCACTTCCAAAATTGGCGAGTAGTCCGTTTTGGTGATTGGATTATTGTAATTAGACAAAGTAATGAAACTAGATGTTTTAAATACCAAGGGTGAAAAAACCGGACGCTCAGTAGAGTTGCCGGACAGCATCTATGGCATAGAA
>CAILMK010000442.1 GCA_903835275.1 uncultured bacterium
ATACTGAAAAAGCAAGGGCTTGGTTCCTTGCCAATAAATGGAAGAATACGGTGTTTTATCTTAAAGGATCACGTGGAATGAAATTGGAAACGGTCGTGGAATAAAAAATCGGAAATTTTTAAATTCCCCTCCTGTTTTTAGGAGGGGTGCCTGAAAGGCGGGGTGGTCTAACAATATTTCCCTCCCATAAACGTCATAACTACACAGCTAAAAATTTACTAAATTGGACAGGAAAACAAGGCGCATGCCTAATGACGATAACAAAAAGAAATTTTCATTTGCGGACATGAAAAAGAGCCTGGGTATATACAGGTTCATCAAGCCGTATAAAGGGGCTTTTATTTTTGGTTTATTTTTCCTGCTTGGCTCGAGCATGACATCACTCACATTCCCTTTTTTTACAGGGAAACTGGTGGATGCGGCAACGCATATTAAACTTGATGTAATTAATAATATTGCACTTTCACTCGGGGGAATTCTGGTAGTGCAGGCAATCTTTTCGTTTTTCAGGATGTATCTATTCTCCTATGTAACCGAAAAGATCACTGCGGATATGCGTTATCAGATGTATGCAAAACTTACATCGCTTCCTATCAGTTATTTTGACAGTCACCGCACAGGGGAATTGAATTCACGCATCACCACCGATGTAGCGCAGTTACAGGATATGCTCAGCACTACTTTGGCAGAGTTTTTCCGCCAGATAACAACGCTGGTGGTTGGTATTTCCTTCATTCTTTTCTATTCTTCCAAGCTCACGTTTTTCATGCTGAGCACATTCCCTGTAATAGTCATTGTTGCACTTGTTTTCGGAAGGTATATCCGTAAACTTTCCAAGGAAAGACAGGATGAACTTGCTTCTGCAAATGTTGTCGTAGAAGAAACCTTGCAGGCTATAAAAGTTGTCAAGGCATTTACAAACGAATGGTTTGAAGTATTACGTTATAAAAAGTCACTGGATAAATCCGTGGTCGTTTCATTGAAATCCGCAAGAATACGCGCTGTATTTGTTGCTTTTGTAATTACTTCATTATTCGGCGGAATTGTACTGGTGTTATAGTATGGTGCGCGATTGGTAACAGCAGGTGAATTAAGCATCGGGCAATTGACATCCTTTATTATTTACACTGCATTTATCGGCGGCGCAGTCGGTGGTTTGGGAGATCTGTACAGTCAGGTGCAAAAAACTATTGGTTCCTCTGAAAGAATTCTTCAAATACTTGGTGAAGACGGCGAGAAAATTAGCGGCGCACAATCCACCGGAAACAAGATAAAAATCAACGGAGATATTGCTTTTGAAAATGTTCATTTCCGTTATCCTTCCCGTGCGGATGTGGAAGTGCTGAATGATATTTCCTTCAAGATTCCAAGGGGAGAAAAAGTGGCATTGGTGGGTCCGAGTGGTGCAGGGAAATCTACTATTGCGCAATTGCTGCTGCATTTCTATGAAGCAAATGGCGGAACGGTTATGATTGACGATAAACCCATACAGGGATACGACATCGGTGATCTTCGTGCCAATATTGGTATCGTTCCGCAGGAAACCATTTTGTTTGGCGGTACCATTCGTGAAAATATTCTTTACGGAGATATTAATGCCACAGAAGAAAGAATTATTGAAGCCGCCAAGAAAGCAAATGCCTATAATTTCATTGAAGGATTTCCTGAAAAATTTGATACTATAGTAGGCGAAAGGGGCATACAACTTTCCGGCGGACAAAGACAGCGTATAGCGCTTGCCAGGGCGATACTGAAGGACCCGGCAATACTTATCCTTGATGAGGCTACTTCCAGCCTTGATGCGGAGTCAGAGCGCCTTGTACAGGAAGCTCTCGATGAGTTAATGAAAGGACGCACATCATTAATCATAGCCCATAGATTATCTACAGTTCGCAAAGCAAATACAATCCTCGTCATCAATGGTGGCAAGATTGTCGAAACCGGCACCCACGAAGAACTCATTGCCGATCATGAAGGTTTGTACGCACACCTTGTGAAAATGCAACTTTCGTAAGAAAGGGACAGGGGACAAAAGGGACATGGGACAAGTCTATTGCGGATTGATTGCTGACGCGACCAAATTTAAAAGTGTGACGGCGAAAGATAGTAATAACGTGATGGGGTAATGACGTGAAATTAATTAAATGAAGAATATATTTTTATCAATATCAATTCTGTTATTAAGTTATATCATGAATTCGTGCGGTATGTATAGCGGCATAAACTCGCGCCCCTACACTAGGGAAACTAAATATTTGAATAAATCTCATTTAAACAAATCCCAAAGTGACAGTTTAAAAATTGATGAGTTAACAAATAAATTCTTAGCTACCTGGCAGGACTCAGCAATTGATTGCAATGTAAAAAAGAGGAACTTTCCAAAGGCACCTCCCAATCCTGAATGGAATTACCCTAAAGAGATTTTTGTGGACAATGTTCTCCACACAAAAAATTTTGATACCCTTATCTTTTTAACAACTTGGTGTTCTTATGGAAGTACGACAGCAGATAAAGTTACTATGAGCATGCCTTTTATTGCTACAAATATTAACAACACACTGAAGTATAGATGTGATCATGATTCCTATAGA
>CAILMK010000443.1 GCA_903835275.1 uncultured bacterium
TGTTTATAATTTAGTTAATTTGAAAACTCAAAATTAGTGTTTTTTCCCTTATATCCAAAAAAAAACTCTTTTTGACACTTAATTTATTCTTAATCCCGATTTTCATCGTTTATTTGCCCCGGAAATACAATGAGCCAGACTAACGCAAAAACCAATTACATGCGGATCATACACAAGTATATTCCGCCGTATACAATGTTGTATCATATTTATATGATACACGTTACATTAGTGACTGCCAAGGCATTAAAAATTGCCCGGAAGCTTAAACTCAGCAAACAGCAACAGCGTTTTATTGAAGAGGCTTGTATGCTCCATGATATAGGCATTATTAAAGTCAACTCCAGAAAAATTGGCTGTCACGGCGAACTTCCTTATATTCAGCATATTGTGGAAGGAAGGAAAATTCTTGATGCCGAAGGACTTCCTGAACATGCCAAAATATGCGAAAACCATATCGGGGTAGGCGGACTTACCAAGGAAGAGATCATTGCGAAGAAATTATTGCTTCCGCAGCGGGATATGCTTTGCGAAACCATTGAAGAGAAGATCATTTCTTACGCTGATCTGTTCTATTCAAAAAATCCAAACCATCTTTTTCAGGAGAAAGACCTCAGGCAGGTGAAGGCAAAAGCTAAAAAACTTGGGAAAAGGCAGGAAAAATTGCTTGAAAAGTGGCTAAAACAGTTTGAAGACTAAACAATTTCGGATTTCGGATTGAACCTGCCGGAAACAAAATTAATCACGCTGTCGCAAGGCTCTTGCCTTGTGACGAATATTACCTGGGCTCCAGCCCCGTTGGACCTACATAAAGCCCAATTCCAGCTTCGCTTCATCGATCATCATATCCTTGTCCCAGGGAGGATCAAAGGTTACTTCCACCTGGACGGCCTGAACACCGGGAATAGGTTCTACCTTGCTCTTTATATCTCCCGGGATCTCCTGTGCTGCAGGACATGCAGGAGAAGTTAAGGTCATCAATATCCTGACATCATTCATTTCGTCAATATTGACTTCATAGATCAATCCCAGTTCAAAAATATTGACCGGAATTTCAGGATCATATACGTTCTTCAATGCACGAATTACTTGCTCGTACAAGGTTACTTCAGGATCTATTGGTTTGATATCTTCTTCCATGGGTAATTTCTCTAGCTATTCATTTTTGCTTTGTAAGCCAAAGCATAAAACTTAATTTTCTTTATCATCGAATCCAATCCGTTACTGCGGGTAGGCGAAAGGCTTGCCGATAGTCCCAAACGCTGGATAAACGTCAGTGGCGTATTAATAATTTCATCCGGTGTGTGGTCTGAATAAACTTTTAACACTAATGCCACAAGTCCCTTTACAATCAGTGCATCGCTATCGCCTTCCAGATGAATTTTTCCATCACGCAGATCGGTTGTCAGCCATACATTGCTCTGGCAACCTCTAACTTTATTCTCTTCCAATTGCAGTTCCGCAGGAAAAGAAGGAAGCTTTTTGCCAAGCGCAATAATATGTTCAAACTTTTCCGACCAGTCGCCGAACATTTCAAACTCCTCAACTATTTCATCTTCCGTTTCCTGTATAGTCATTTTTCCAATTTTCAAGAGATGCCATATTTTAAAAATATGGCATCTCCATTCTATGCTTTATTTGAGCATTTTTATCACCTTGTTCAGGGCAATAATAAAATTATCAACTTCTTCCTTTGTATTGTAAAACGCCAGTGATGCGCGGCAACTGGCGCTTACACCAAAGCGTTCCATTAGTGGTTGTGTGCAGTGATTCCCCGTTCGTATAGCAACACCTTCAAAATCCAGCATGGTGCCTATATCAAAAGGATGTGTGCCTTCTACAACAAAAGAGAAGACAGGTATTTTGTTTTTTGTGTTTCCTAATATGCGAATGCCATCTACTTCGTTGAATTTCTCATCAGCGTAGTGCAGCAATTCGTTTTCGTAAGCTTCTATATTTTCTCTTCCAATAGAATCTACATATTCAAAGGCCGTTGCCAGTCCAATGCCTCCGCTGATATGCGGAGTACCTGCTTCAAATTTATATGGAAGGGAATTAAATGTGGTATGTTCAAAACTCACAAACTTTATCATGTCTCCACCCATCTGATAGGGCGGCATATCCTCGAGGAACTTCTCTTTCCCATAAAGTATTCCGGTACCCGTAGGACCAAATACTTTATGTCCGGAGAATGTATAAAAATCTGCATCCAGATCCTGTACATCAATTTTTCTATGAGGAACCGCCTGGCATCCATCCACCAGAACAGGAATATTATGTTTATGTGCTATGGCAATCATTTCCTTTACAGGGTTGATACTGCCAATGCCATTGGATACATGAACAACGGAAATAAATTTCGTATGTTCACTTATCATTGACTCAAATTCATCAATATGAATCTGGCCGTTATCATCTACAGGAAGCACCTTTAATTTTGCTCCTTTTTCAATGCATATCTGCTGCCAGGGAACAATATTGGCGTGGTGCTCCATACCGGTAATCAGCACGTCATCACCCGCCTTTAGATTCTTTCTTCCCCATGAGGAAGCTACAAGATTTATTCCCTCTGTAGCTCCGCGCACGAATATAATTTCCTCGCGTTTTTCTGCATTGAATTGCTTTTGAATAGCATCTCGCGCACCTTCGTATGCATTGGAAGCAAGTTCGCTCAGGTAATACGTTCCACGATGAATATTGCTATTCTCTTTGGTATAATACTGATTGATCCGATCTATAACCAATTGGGGTTTTTGTGAAGTAGCTGCATTATCAAAATAAATCAATGGCTTCCCATGAACCTTTTGATGCAGTATCGGGAAATCCTCGCGGATGGAGGTGATATTTAAAGGAGTAATATTTGTAGCTGCTGAAGACATTATCTGTTCAACTTGGCACGAATTAAATCTTCCAGATATTCCTTGTAACCCGGCAATGTAATATTCTGCAATACATCCTGTGCGAAGGCATAAACGAGTAAAGCATGCGCCTGCTCCTTCCCTATTCCGCGGGACTGAAGATAGAATAATGCTTCTTCATCCAGTTGTCCAACCGTCGCACCGTGGGAACACTTTACATCATCTGCAAAAATTTCCAGCTGTGGTTTGGTATCCACTTTTGCATCCGGCGAAAGCAATACATTTTTATTGCTTTGAAAGGCATTCGTTTTTTGCGCGTCTTCACGCACTATTATCTTTCCGTTGAATACCGCCGTGGCATTATCCATTACAATTCCCTTGTAGAATTCATTGCTGAAGCAATTCGGCTTGGCATGATCTACAAAAGTATGATTATCGAAATGCTCATGTCCGGCAGGTAAATACAAGCCGTACAAATGAGATTCGCAATTCTTATCGTCCAATTTAAAATTCAGATCGTTCCTTATCAGCTTACCTCCGAGGGTAATGGTAGAAGTATCACAATGACTATCCTTGGCCTGGTAAATCTGTGTAGTATTCACCTGACTGCTGGAATCATTTTCCAGTTGCAGTTTGTGGTAATATACTTTTGCATTTGGAGCCACCACTACTTCGCTGACTACATTCGTAAATGCAGCATAATTAGCAAAGGAACGGTTGTTTTCTATGATGGTGCATTCTGCTCCTTCTTCCGCAACCACCAAATGGCGCAATTGACGGAATGCATTATCGCTTTCATATCCGGAAATTGATAATATTTCAATCGGATACTGAACTGATTTATTTTTTGGAATGTGCACAAATGCGCCTTCAAATGCAAAGGCAGTATTCAACGCTGAAAACGCATTAAATGATGGAGAAAGATATTTCGTAAAATGCTTTTCCACCACCGGACTATGCTCATGTATTGCCTCTGAAAGAGAGCAAACAGTTATGCCTTCATCTTTGATATTTGAGAGTGAAGGAACAAATTTTCCATTCACAAACAACAGCAAATTATATTCTGATCCTTTTATCAAAAAAGGTTCGATGTCTTTCTGTGTAATATTGGAAACATCCGTTTCATCTAACAGCCATTCATTCTTAAGAACAGGTTGCAGATTGGTATATTTCCATTCTTCATCTTTGGTGGTTGGAAATCCTTTTTGATTAAAGATTTCCAAAGCTTCCTTGCGCACTGCATGAATCGCAGATGCTTTCGCACCATTCAGCCTGCTTTCAAAATCAGTGAAAGAGGAAACAAGCCGTTCGCCCAAAGTGATATTTTGTGAGAGTATTTCCATTATGCCAGTTCCACTTCTTTTTTGATCCAGTCGTAACCTTTTTCTTCAAGTTCGTATGCCAGTTCCTTGGTACCTGATTTTACAATTCTTCCATTATAAAGTACATGTACAAAATCAGGAACGATATAATCCAGCAAGCGCTGGTAGTGTGTGATGACTACGAATGCATTGTCCTTGGTGCGAAGTTTATTCACTCCATTCGCAACGATACGTAGTGCATCTATATCCAATCCGGAATCCGTTTCATCAAGGATAGCCAGTTTCGGCTCCAGCATTGCCATCTGGAATATTTCATTACGTTTCTTTTCTCCACCGGAAAAACCTTCGTTCAGAGAACGGGTAAGTAATTTCTGGTCTATTTCCACGAGCGCCATTTTCTCTTTCATCAGTTTGAGAAAACTACCCGGATCCATTTCATCTTTTCCATTGTACTTGCGCACTTCATTGATAGCAGTACGCATGAAGTTGGTAGTACTTACACCCGGTATCTCTATTGGATACTGGAATGCAAGGAAAACGCCTTCTCTTGCACGGTCCTCAGCAGACATTGCCAGCAGATCCTTGCCATTGTAAAGCACATCTCCTCCCGTCACTTCATATCCGTCACGTCCTGCAAGTACAGAAGCAAGCGTGCTTTTCCCGGAACCGTTCGGTCCCATGATCGCATGCACTTCTCCTGCTTTAATATCAAGGCTGATGCCTTTCAAAATTTCTTTTTCTTCTACCCTGGCTTGTAGATTTCTTATTTCGAGCATTATAATAAATTCTAATTTTTAATATCTAAATCCTAATTTAAAAATCTGATAGCGCGTCTTATTTCGCTTCGCGCAATTTCATTTGCACATTATCATATTATCACATCAGCACGTTACCCAACACTACCCTCTAAACTTATCGCAAGAAGCTTTTGTGCTTCCACGGCAAATTCCATCGGCAAGTGATTCAATACTTCCTTGCAATAGCCATTCACAATAAGTGCGACTGCCTTTTCTGTATCTATACCACGTTGTTTGCAGTAGAAGAGTTGGTCCTCCCCTATTTTGGAAGTCGTTGCTTCATGTTCCACTTGTGCAGTTGGATTATCAACTTCAATGTATGGAAAGGTATGCGCACCGCAACGATCGCCCATTAAAAGCGAATCGCACTGCGAAAAATTCCTTGCACCTGTAGCACGTTTCAATACCTTCACTTGTCCGCGATAGGTGTTGTGGCTTTTCCCTGCGGAAATACCCTTGCTCACTATGCGGCTGCGGGTATTTTTACCCACATGTATCATCTTGGTTCCTGTATCCGCCTGCTGGTAGTTGTTGGTAACAGCCACGGAATAAAATTCACCAATGGAGTTATCGCCTTTCAATATTACACTAGGATATTTCCAGGTGATAGCCGACCCGGTTTCTACCTGGGTCCATGATATCTTGGAGTTTTTGCCGAGGCAATTTCCACGCTTGGTAACGAAATTATAGATTCCGCCCTTGCCTTCCTTGTCACCCGGATACCAGTTCTGTACCGTAGAGTATTTTATCTCTGCATCATCCAGTGCAACGAGTTCCACAACAGCGGCATGCAATTGATTTTCATCACGCATCGGGGCTGTGCAACCTTCCAGATAACTCACATAAGAGTTTTCCTCGGCTACTATAAGAGTACGCTCAAACTGTCCGGTATTGGATGCATTGATCCGAAAGTAGGTGGATAATTCCATCGGGCAGCGAACGCCTTTCGGTATGAAACAGAAAGAGCCATCGCTGAATACGGCGGAATTCAAAGCAGCGAAGTAGTTATCTGAAACAGGTACTACCGAGCCTATATATTTCTTGATCAGTTCCGGATGGTTCTGGATGGCCTCACTCATGGAGCAGAAGATCACTCCCACTTCATGAAGTTTATCCTTGAACGTGGTAGCCACTGATACACTGTCAAATACAGCATCAACAGCCACTCCGGAAAGCATTTTTTGTTCGTTCAGTGAAATTCCCAGCTTCTCGAAAGTAGCCAGCAATTCCGGATCCACCTCATCCAGACTATTAAGCGTAACCTTCTGCTTTGGTGCAGAATAATAGATAATATCCTGATAATTAATGGTCGGGAACTTTACATTTTGCCAGCTTGGCTGTTTCAGCGTAAGCCAATGGCGATACGCCTTTAGCCTCCACTCCAACATCCATTCAGGCTCCTTTTTCACGGAAGAGATATACCTGACGGTATCCTCGGTAAGACCCGGAGCCAGCGAATCCTGCTCAATATCAGTCACAAAGCCGTACTTGTACTCACTCTGCGTTAACTCCTCGAGCAACTTATTTTCTTCACTCATTGATCTTTGCTATCTTTATTTAGACTAA
>CAILMK010000444.1 GCA_903835275.1 uncultured bacterium
CGCATGCAGGATATTCATGCGCCCGTTTGAATGAATACAGTATAGTTTTTAGGGATGATGATTTTTTTATCCTGGATCTTAAACCCTTTCCCGGATTAATATTCCTTCCTTTTGGCATTGAAACCGAAGCTCATTCCCATGCGCCAGCCATCGCGTTTCGGAATTACAAAGAAGTTAAGCGGGATATTCATTTTTCCTGAGCGGAAACTTTTTCCTACAGAGAATACAAAGGATGAACTGAGCGTAGTGACACCCCTGGAATCAAGGCGTTCCACTATTTTTGTTCCTTCGGGTACAGGCGCTGTTCCAAGCTTCACCCACGTCCCGGTGGCATCATAATACCCTTTTGCAACAGGCGCCAATGAGAAGTTAGGTCCCAAAGCGAATTCCCAGCCGTTGACATTACTACGGAATCCGTCAAGGATAGACAAGGATGGATTGAACATATTCTGGTCCAGTCCTCCGATGGCACCTACGAATTCAAACAATGCCTGGAAATTTCCTTCATTCAGATATTGAATTTCGTGTTGATAGCCGAAGATGGTCATGTACGGATAGCCTTCCCACCCACCGTTACGTTTATCATCCATGATACGTTGTGCAATATCCCCGGTCATATAAACCACTCCGATACGCGGGCCATTCAGCACCAGGCGGGTTACTCCGGGATTATTGATTGAGTTATCAAGGTTTTCATTTTTAGTTAGCAGATCCTCCATGCTTTTTGAAACCGGAAGGTCAAACATTTTTCCAAGGGAAACGCCGATCATTTCCGGCAAATTTTCTTCCAGAGGCAGGTATTCATCTGTCTGGAGTTTTTCTTCATTATTATTCGTCATATCGATCATGCGCATTTGCAAAATAATTTTCTTTCCGATCCTGGTAACACTACCGGAAAGCACCCTGTCCGCATGCAAAACTTTGCCTGCTTCCATCAGACAACTCTTGCCATTGCATTTGCTGATGTCAATATTATTTTGCTTAAGAATAAATTCCACATCGTGTTTATCAAGTATTGTGAACTTGTCCAGTTTTTCAAGGGCTATCCTTGTAAGGTTAGAAACCTCGCCGGAATGTGTATTTACATTAATGGCTTCCATGCCAATTACTGCAATCGTTGTTCTATTCTGGGCATTCATTGTAAAAAATCCCAAAAGCATTGTCGTCATTAGTAAAATCTTTTTCATCTTTTTGTTTGTTTAAAATTTCGATTCAAAACTATGATGATAATGCAGGGCGTTAAAACGGATTGGTACTAGGGCTAAATGACAATTTGCAATAAATGCAAATGCAAGGGGGTTAACCAGAAGGGCATTATTGTTTTTTGCAAAAAATCCAGGAATGAATGAAGGGTTTTAGTATTTTTTGCAAATACGAACTTGTTAAAAACAGGTAAATCAGCAGGGAGTGCGGATAATTGTTTAAAGGTAGTTCGGGCTAGTTTCATCGAATTGAAATTTAGTAGAACTATGTTTTTAGTCCCAGAGGGACGAAGGTTTGGTAGAATAAAACATACATACACCTGCCCGAGAGGGC
>CAILMK010000445.1 GCA_903835275.1 uncultured bacterium
ATATTGCCGAACTATTCGCGGCAATCCCGGAAGAAGATCAACTAACCATTTTTAATGTGCTCCCCAAGGAGCTCACTGCGGAATCGTTTGATTATTTCGACCTGAACACCCAGAAGAACCTTATTGAGGAATTCGATTCGCACCAGCTTGCGGATATACTCAACCGAATGTCCCCGGATGACAGGACTTCTTTATTTGAAGAACTTCCGGCTCCGGAAGTTACCCGATTATTAATATTATTAAATCCTACGGAACGCAAGGTGGCGCAAAGCCTGCTCGGATTCCCTGAATCGAGTATAGGACGATTAATGACCCCGGATTATGTTGCTGTAAAGCCGCACTGGAAAATACAATTTGTATTGGAATACATCCGCAGGGTAGGTCATAATTCTGAAACCCTGAATGTAATATACGTAGTTGACGATAGTGGATTTCTGATAGATGATATCAAGGTTCGTGAGTTTCTCCTTGCATCGCCGGGCGAAACCGTAGAGGACCTGATGGACCATAAATTTGAGGTCTTGCATGCCAATGACGACCAGGAAATAGCGGTTCAGGAGTTCCGTAAACTGAACAGGGTTGCCCTTCCGGTGGTTGATATAAAAGGCCTTCTGGTGGGTATAGTAACTGTAGATGACGTTCTTGATGTAGCGGAAGAGGAAGATACTGAGGATATCCAAAAACTCGGTGGTGTGGAAGCCCTGATGGAGCCATACCTTGATGTGCCTATCAGAACCATGTTTGTAAAACGTGTGAGCTGGCTAGTGGTACTATTCCTTAGTGAAATGCTTACCGCAACCGCTATGGGTTTCTTTGAAGGGGAACTTAAAAAGTGGATCGTACTGACTTTGTTTATTCCATTGATCATGTCAAGCGGCGGTAATTCAGGTTCTCAGGCGGCAACACTTATTATCCGTGCAATGGCACTCGGGGAAGTAAAGATTAAAGACTGGTGGCGCATTATGCGCAGGGAAATTATTACCGGGCTGATGCTCGGTTTAACGCTTGCCAGTATTGGTTTTTTCCGTGTAAGCATCTGGTCAATGTTCTCCAGTTTATATGGTCCTCATTGGTTACTGGTGGCAATTACAGTTGCATTTTCAACAGCAGGTGTAGTATTATGGGGATCCTTATGTGGCTCGATGATGCCGATATTTCTGAAAAGGCTTGGACTGGATCCTGCCACATCATCCGCTCCTTTTGTTGCCACGCTTGTAGACGTAACGGGACTTATCATTTACTTCACTATAGCCAATGTTATATTGTATGGAATAAAACTGTAGGTAGTAGTAAGGAATAAGTAGCAAGTGGTAAGTAGAATAACTCCATTGAAACTTATTACTTATTCCTTATACTTATTACTCTTACTTCAAAAACGGATTTTTATAAGCAGGATTAGTGATAAGAGTATTATCTGTAAGTGTAGATAGAAATTCCTTTATCTGTAAAATTTCAGTTCCTGAAAGATTCATTTTTTTGTCCCTGCCAAATCTTTTATAGAACATAAACTCTGACAAATATGGAGAATTTATTGCTGAACTTCCGTGGTCGTAATGTGCAATAACAGAATCTATATTTGCCATTTGCCCATCGTGCATATATGGCATGGTGAGCATTATATTCCGCAGTGAAGGTACTTTGAAAAGTGTCATTAAATTACCATTCCCGTCTGTGCCTGTAAGCCCGTTATTCATAAATGCATGCAGGGAGGGATCGGCAGTAAAGAGCGGTGGTTTATGGCAATGAATGCAATCCAGCGCAGTTCCCGGATCCCGGTTAATTGTATTTTTAAAAAATGTGGGATCTCCACCATCTACAAGAGTATATCCGGCATTTTGGTCGGTATTAAAAACTGCCGAACCGTACGTTTTCATACTATCATACATTGAATTTCCGGAAACAATACTTCTCACAAACTGCGCGATTGCCTTCGCGATGTTTTCCTTTACCACAACACTACTTCCAAAAGCCTTTTGAAACAGGGCAGGATACATGGGTGATTTTTGCAATCGCTGAACCGCAATATTTATGTCCCCGATATTCATTTCAATAGGATTCAAAAGGGGCATCAAAGCCTGGTCTTCGAGGCTTTTCGCCCTGCCATCCCAGAAGAATCCACCATAGGGTGGCATACCTTCTATATCCCATGCTTTGTTAAAAAGTGCAGGGGCATTTCTGTTCCCCGGAGTCAGCATATTCGGCCCTCCAAGACTAAATTGTAAGTTTCCGTTTGAAAAAGCAAATTGCTGATGGTGGCAACTGCCACAACTTTGCTTGTAGTTTCCTGAAAGAATGGAATCGTAAAATAAATACCTGCCAAGGGTTACGCCTTCCACTGTCATGGGATTATCCGCAGGAATGTAGGGTTGTGGAAAGAGCCTCGGTATTTTTATAGCATAAGGAGTAGTAGAGAATCCATTAGAAGATTGGCTAACTGCAAGGTTATTTACATTAACTGTTTCAGGATCCCTTCTGCACGCAAACAAGCATACAAATAATGCTAATGCCAATAGAATAAATGCCCTTGTAAATTGTTGGTTTTTTAGCATTCAAATATTTTTTAAAGGCTATTTCAAAAACGGATTTTTATAAGCAGGATTTGTGATCAGAGAATAATCTGTAAGTGTAGCAAGGAATGCCTTCACCTGAGTTGCTTCAGCGGTACTTAGTTTCATCTTTGAATTTTTACCGAAGCGTTTGTAGAACATAAAGTCTGATAAATACGGTGAATTTATAGCGGAATTTCCATGGTCATAATGTGCAAGAACCGAATCAAGGTTTGGAAACTGCCCGTCGTGCATATAAGGCATGGTCAACATTACATTCCGCATGGAAGGGACTTTCATAAGGGTGGTCAGGTTGCCACTTCCATCAATACCGGTAAGCCCGTTGCTCATGAAGGGATGCAAACTTGGATCAGGAGTAAATAATGGTGCAGTATGGCAATGAAAACAATCCAGTCCGCTGAATGGTTGAAGTGTATTTGAATAACGGACACTATCCCCGTTGAATAAAGGATCGTGAATAAAAAGATTGTATCCTTTTCCCTGGTCGGTAGTCGGGAAATCAGGCAGGATATGATTCTTTACGCTGTCATATATAGAATTTCCTGAAACAATAGTTCTAACAAACTGCGCTATTGCCTTGGCGATGTTTTCCTTCACTACAACACTACTTCCAAAAGCCTTTTGAAACAGGGCAGGATACATCGTTGAACTCTGCAATCGCTGAACTGCAATATTTATATCACCAATATTCATTTCAATTGGATTCAAAAGAGGCATAAATGCCTGGTCTTCCAGGCTTTGCGCCCTTCCATCCCAGAAGAATCCACCATACGGAGGCATACCTTCCAGATCGAATGCCTTGTTGAAAAGAGGAGGAGCGTTTCGGGGGCCAAGAGTAATGCCATCAGCACCGGTGCTGAAGCGTACATTTCCATTGGAAAAAGCATACTTCTGATGGTGGCAACTGCTACAGCTTTGTTTATAATTCCCTGAAAGGATGGAATCGTAAAATAAATACCTGCCCAGGGTTACACCCTCCACAGTCATTGGATTATCCGCAGGAATATAAGGTTGCGGAAATCCCCTTGGAATGGTAATGGACTAAGGTGTTGTTTGGTTAGTTGGAGTAATAACTTCAGGTGC
>CAILMK010000446.1 GCA_903835275.1 uncultured bacterium
AGAAAGGCTTCTTGATGAAGGATGCCATGTAAAGGCATTCGTGTATTATAATTCCTTTAATTCATGGGGGTGGCTGGATACTTTCCCTAAGGAAAAACTGGACAGGCTGGAGATATTTACCGGTGATATCCGTGATAGTAACGGTGTGCGCACCGCTATGAAAGGCGTAGATGTTGTGTTTCACCTGGCAGCACTGATTGCTATTCCTTACAGCTATCATTCTCCCGATAGTTATGTGGATACGAATATCAAGGGAACATTAAATGTCCTCCAGGCGGCGCGTGATTTTAATACTGAAAAAATACTCGTTACTTCCACTTCGGAAGTATATGGAACTGCATTGTATGTTCCCATTGATGAGAAACATCCGAAGCAGGGACAATCACCGTATTCCGCTACTAAAATAGGAGCGGATCACATGGCGGAATCTTTTTACAGAAGCTTTAATTTACCTGTAACAATTGTACGTCCCTTCAATACATTCGGACCGCGCCAGTCTGCACGTGCTGTGATCCCGACCATCATTACGCAACTGTTGGATGGGTATGAAGAAATTAAACTTGGTGCAATACATCCCACCCGTGATCTTCTTTTTGTAAAGGATACTGCTGATGGTTTTACTGAGATTGCAAAATCAGATTCTTTAATTGGGCATGAAGTTAATATTGCAACTAATTCTGAAATTTCCGTGGGTGACCTTGCAGGTAAAATAATAAATATAATAAACCCTGCTGCTAAAATCATTACAGATGAAGTCCGCCTTCGTCCTGAAAAAAGCGAAGTGGAAAGATTATTTGGTTCCAATGAAAAAATACTTGCGAATACTTCATGGAAGCAAAAGCACACACTTGATGAGGGATTAGCGAAAACGATCGAGTGGTTCAGGGATCCTGAAAATATAAAGAAATATAAATCTCATATTTATAATGTTTGAAAATTTAGTAAAGTTCATCAGGGAAACGTACTCGGAACCTGAGAAATTCATCACACTTCATGAACCAACGTTTATTGGGAATGAAAAAAAATATGTAGACGAATGTATTGATACCGGATTCGTGTCTTCAGTTGGGAAATTCGTTGATCGTTTTGAACAAGACCTCAAGGATTATACCGGTGCAAAATATGCTGTGGCAGCCGTTAATGGTACCGCAGCCCTGCATATGGCATTGATCCTTGCAGGAGTGCAGCGCGACGAGATAGTTCTTGGGCAGGCGCTTACTTTTATTGCTACTAATAATGCAATCAGTTATATCGGTGCTGAACCTGTTTTCCTGGATATCGATTTGAAAAACCTTGGTATGTCCATGGAAAGCCTTGAAGGTTTTCTTCGTGAAAAAACAGTTCAGAAAAACGGGTTTTCTTACCACAAGGTTTCGGGAAAAAGAATTGCAGCTTGTGTGCCGATGCATACTTTCGGTCATCCTGTTGAGATTGACAAGATGGTGGAATTATGCAATAAGTATGGTGTTGCTCTGATTGAAGATGCTGCTGAATCATTAGGCAGTAAATATAAGGGGCAGCACACAGGTACATTTGGTTTGTTAGGAACCTATAGTTTCAACGGAAATAAAACAATTACATGTGGTGGTGGTGGAATGATAGTTACCAATGATGAACGACTTGGCAAACTTGGGAAACATCTCACAACACAGTCCAAGGTACCACATCGTTGGGAATTCAACCAT
>CAILMK010000447.1 GCA_903835275.1 uncultured bacterium
AACTAATAATTGCATTTCCAATTCGCAATTGACTCCGCCGCGGGGGACGCAATTCGCAATTTTTTTGAGCTATTCCTCCTCCAGGTTGTACTCCTTGATCTTCCTATATAATGTACGCTCGGATATGCCGAGGTCTTGAGCGGCGAGCCTGCGCTTGCCTCTGTGCTTGTTTAACGCGCGTTCTATAAGTTCTTTCTCCTTGTTGGTAAGGGATAGGCTTTCCAGGGTATTATGTTCTACAATTTCGCCTTCATCATACGACTCTTCTTCCTGCGGATGATACTGCTTCATTGGAATAATCTCATCCCTAATAATTGCCGGAGGATAGGCCGCTTGCTCTATGATACGCGTCGGCAGATTTGAAGCCTGTTGCGAAGGAGTGGGTGCTGTGCCATTATTCATTCGTAATAAGAGATCCTTAATATCGGATAGGTCACGTTTGAAATCAAACAGGAATTTATAAAGGATCTCACGCTCATTAATTCCACCCGACTGCTCGGATGTGGCGCCGGAAAAAGTAAGTGAATTCCCTTTTGATTCCGGCAAGTAACGCATAATGGCGTTTTCATCAATGTTCCTATCCGTTTCAAGAATAGAAATTTGCTCTACAAAATTCTTCAGTTGCCTGATATTACCCGGCCATCGGAATTCCTGTATTCTATGGAGCGCATCCCGTGTAAGTGACAAGGGCGGAACATGATATTTATCCGCAACATCACTGCTGAATTTAGCCCACAAAAATGGAATATCTTCCTGACGCTCCCGAAGCGGTGGTATCTTTATATTGACGGTACTAAGTCTGTAATATAAGTCTTCGCGGAATTTATTTTTCTGTGTAAGTTCCAACAGATCCTTGTTGGTAGCTGCTACGAGGCGCACGTCTGTTTTTTGCACCTTGGAGGAACCTACTTTTAAAAATTCCCCGGATTCAAGGACACGCAATAAACGTGACTGTGTTTCAAAAGGCAGTTCGCCTATTTCATCAAGAAAAATAGTGCCACCGTTGACGGTTTCAAAATATCCTTTTCGTGAATCGCTCGCGGAAGTGAATGCTCCTTTTTCATGACCGAATAATTCTGAATCAATAGTACCGGCAGGGATGGCACCGCAGTTGATTGCGATAAATCCATTGTGTTTCCTGCGGCTTAATGAATGTATGATCTTTGAAAAATTCTCCTTCCCAACACCGCTTTCCCCTATGATCAATACATTCATATCGGTAGGAGCCACCTTTACGGCAGTTTCAAGGGCACGATCCAGCAAGGGGGAGTTCCCGATGATCTCAAACCTGTTTTTTATTTCCTGTAGTTTACTGTTAGTCATGGTAGCGCACTATTTCCAAAAACTGTTCCTTAATTATTTATCCGGCCATTTATGCCCCGGTAGTGACTTTTTGTCTTTTGTGTAAGCCAAGTTCCGTTTCAATTACATCCTTCACTATTTTTTTCAGGCGTTCCAGATCAGTATCTTCATTCATTCCTACTGTTGGAATCGGTTCATGTATTGTCACGCGCGCCAAGCCAGGTCCGCTGCGATAATAATTTTTTTCGTGAGGCAGTATTTTGTAATTATTATGAAAAGTGATCGGAACTATTGGCACTTGCCGACTGATGGCAAGCTTAAAAGCCCCGTTCTTAAAATTTAATAAGTGTGGTAATTTATTTGAAATTGTTCCTTCCGGAAAAATGCTAATGCTGATTCCTTTATCCAGATAAGCACCAGCCTGTTCTATCGCGCTGAAAGAAGCTTTCAGGCTTTCCCGCTTAATGCCTATATCCATTTGGCTGGTAAAAAATCTTCCAAAAAGCGGAATCTTGGCTAATGCGGCTTTACCAACAAATGAAAAATAATATGGTATGACCAGATAACTCATCATGATATCAAGATAGGAAGTATGGTTGGGGCAATATACGTATACTCCTTTTTTATGTAGCTTGCCTTTCATTTCCACCTTATGAAAAATCCCGACATCATACGTTAAAAAGCGTGCCCATATCTTCTTCAGCTTGAAAGCATGTTTAAACCATTTCTCCTTCGATAAGAACACATAGAAAAAAGGGTATAAAATCAACAATGTCAGCACAAGGTTAATGAAAAACAAAACTCTCCATAGCAATGCCGGTATAAGTTTGATCGCTTTCATTTTACTATGCCGCTACTGTGGCAGTTTTATGCTCCTTCAAGAGCACTTTTACGGCATCAATAAATGATTGAAGCCCTTCCTCATTATGATCACCCATCAGGCAAGCCTGAACCATATTGGCATCTTTCAAATAATAGCTGCCGTAGTTCAGGTAGTAACCTGCTTTTTCCAGGTCGTTCCCGAATTGGTAGGAGTTGATTTCCTTAGGTACTACAAGAGTGATTACACCGGGCAAAATTTTATCCTTATGCCATAGGGTTGGGATGCCCTGGCTGGCAAGTTCTGTACAAAGCGTATCGGAAAGTTTTTTGATAAGTGCACGATGTTCCTCAGTGGATGTCCTTGAATATGCTTTTTTCAAAGCATAAAAAAGATTGGT
>CAILMK010000448.1 GCA_903835275.1 uncultured bacterium
ATAAAAATTATCTTCAAATCGGGCAATTGGAAAAATATACCCGTTTGCAAATGTTTTCCAAACAAGCGATGGTTATCATGGCAATTGAAACCGATGAATGTACTCCTGAGTGTAAAAACACATTCAAGATCTACTCACAGACAGATAGTACATGGGATGATGTAACTGACCAGTATCTTCCAAAAATTGATAAGAAATATGTTCTTGGCAAAATAAAATCCGCTTACAAAAAGCAGTACACAGATAATACAGTTTATGATGCCAAGGGTTACGAAAGCGATGAAAATGTTTACCAGAATGCAGTCGTTTATAATCTGTCACCTGATAATGAAAAAATTACTGTCCGCGACCAGAATATAGACCTTGCAATCTATGAAATAACCTGGGATCCCGTTAAAGGAAAATTCAATCTCGTAAAATTATAAACAAAATATAATCCAAGCCCCGCCCTAAAGGCGGGGCTTTTCAAATCACTATGTACAAAGCAATTTTATACGAAAAGAAAGATAATACAGCTTACATAACGCTGAACCGTCCTGATGTATTCAACGCATTCAATGACGACCAGAGTTATGAATTACAGGACGCACTAAAGGTGGCCACGAAGGATGAGGAAGTGCGCGTTGTAGTGCTTACAGGTGCAGGAAAAGCATTTTGTTCCGGGCAGGACCTGAAAGATATTGCAGAAAAGGAAAACCGTTCCCTGAGTGATTCGCTTTATAAAAGGTACAATCCCATTATCCGTGCTATGCGCATGATGCCGAAGCCTATTATCTGCCGCTTGAATGGCGTAGCTGCAGGAGCAGGTTGTTCACTGGCGCTTGCTTCTGATATGATCATTGCCGCAGAAAATGCTTCCCTGATAGAAGTATTCATTAATGTAGGCTTGGTGCTGGATTCAGGTTCCTCCTATTTCCTTCCGCGTGTGGTGGGTAGC
Organism: uncultured bacterium; assembly: GCA_903835275.1. Taxonomy (GTDB): domain Bacteria; phylum Bacteroidota; class Bacteroidia; order CAILMK01; family CAILMK01; genus CAILMK01. The sequence goes on from CAILMK010000448.1 coordinate 938, forward strand.
CAAAAAGCATTTGAACTTGCCACCATGGGAACCAAGGTAACCGCTGCTGATGCACTTGCAATGGGCATGGTGAATCGTGTGGTTCCTGCCGACCAGTTGGATGCTGAAGTGGAAAAAGTGGTTTCTTATTATCGCAATGCACCAACGAAGGCGATTGGCATGATGAAGAAAATGCTGAATAAATCCTTTAACTCCAATTTGGAGGAAATGCTCGAATACGAAGCATTCTGCCAGGAAATAGCGGGTAATAGTATGGACTATAAGGAAGGTGTAAAAGCATTTAATGAAAAACGCAAGGCAGAATTCAAAGGAAAATAAATCATGAATTCCGGCTCACGAAAAAAGGCTGATTACATACCTACTCTATCCGAAAACCGCGATAAGAAGTTCCGCAATGTGTTGAGTAAACGCCAACCGGATCTTACGGTAGTAATGGAAAACATCCATGACCCGCATAATATATTCGCAATCATGCGCACCTGCGATGCAGTGGGCATCATGGAAATCTACATCATCAATACGCAGGGACCGAGAAAAAAAGCTGCAGGAAAACATTCATCTTCCTCTGCGAATAAATGGGTGACGGCACATCATTTCACTTCCGTAGAAGAATGTGTAAAGGCATTAAAAGAAAAGAATTTCAGGATACTCGCTACGCATCTTGCCTCCGATGCCAAAAGCCTGTATGATGTAAATCTCACTGAAAAAGTCGCCCTTGTTTTCGGCAATGAAAAAGACGGAGTCTCAGAAGAGCTACTCCCCTATGCAGACGGCAATATCATCATCCCGATGGTCGGGCAAATCCAAAGTCTCAATGTATCAGTAGCTACAGCTGTTTCATTATATGAAGCCTTGCGCCAACGCACCGCTGCCGGGCATTATGATGCTTCCAAATTATCAGAAGCAGAAACAGAGGAAATTTATACAAGCTGGGCGAAGAAGTCCTGATTTGCTGATGTGGTAATGTGCTGATGTGAGAATGGAGCTCAAAATTTAAATTTAAATGAAAAATAATAAATGCTTAATTCTATTTGCATTCTGCATGGTTGCTCTTTGCGATTGCAAGCAACATAATTCTTCAATTAATGAAGGATCAGGAGTTCGCTTGAAACTATTTGATAGTTTTTATTTAAATGTAAACGGTATTAATTTGTATAAATACACATCCGATACTTTCTCGGACAATACAATGGAATATACTATTTATCACTCGTATAAATTTGCTTGGCAAAACAATGATACTTCATCACTTAATATCCACTATGATCTAAAATATAAATGTGAATGTGATACGATTTCCATTCTTAGACTTAAGGAAGGTCTTAAAAATCAACAAGTGAAGTTAAATGATCTATTTGGAGATGATCGAAAAATAAACAGCAAGCTAATAACAATTCAAAATAAAAAATTCGGGATTTCATATTACAAAAGTTCTTATCTAACTTACAAAAGTCGCAATGGGGACAAGGAAAGATTTAATAGCTCTATGTTTGCTTGTATAGGTAGTCGATTTGTTGCTTTTCAGTTTAATGATTTTCAAGATTCGCTTAAAATGGATCAAATGATCAATTCCATCAAAATTGAAGTTAAGGGATCACGCTGACGCGGAT
>CAILMK010000449.1 GCA_903835275.1 uncultured bacterium
CAGCCCTCTCTTAAAGGAGAGGGCGCGCGACAGCGGGGTGAGGTATTAGATTCCGGAGGCATTGGAGGTTCAACATTTCTGACCTCACCCCCTGACCCCTCTCCACATGGAGAGTGGAGTAACTCAAAAATTCGCTCAACTTTTCCTATAAACGTGTGATCCCTTCAGGATCATTTTATTCTTACTACTTACTACTGTCTACTTACTACTGAGTTCTATAAATGCGCACTCCTGATCGCCTTGCTCATATAAATATACAGAGTACTCAGCATCTCATCATCACCTATGAGTTTGAGGTGTTTTTCAAGTGTTTTGCGGTCGCTGCGCATAGCTGGTCCCGTTTGTGCAGAAAATGCGCCCATGGTAAAGGCTTTTTTGACCGTTTCAATGGCGATGGGTTCCAGTATGGCGAAGGGAATATTTTCTTTTTTGCAAACATCCTCCGCTATACTTAGCAAGTGATTGGTGAAGTTATTTACCCATACAGCGGCAAAATGCAGGGACGCACGTTGCCCACTATTAATTTGGTATACATGCGGACTCAATCCCTGTGCAAGTTCAGCGAGTATTTCCTGTACATGGTCATTGCCGGATTCAAGACAAATAGGAATATCCTTCCAATGCACGTCCTTTTCCTTCGTAAACGTAAACAAGGGATAAAACACCCCGTAATTGTAGCTGTATTTTGAAAGCACCTCCATTTCCACCGAGCCGGATGTATGGAGAATAATTTTATTGCCGGGGATATTCAACTGGATATCGGCATAAAGGACATCATCCTTCAGGGAGAGAATATAAATATCAGCTTCATTACTCACTGAACTGATCTCATTGGTATAGGTGCAATGGAGCAATTCCCCGAGTTGCTGCGCTGAAGAAAGCGTTTTGGAATATACTCCAACAATTTGATTCCCTGATTTTTGCAAGGCAATACCCAGCCTCGTACCCAGGTTCCCCGCACCAATTAAATAGATCTTCCGCATTGTGCAAATATAATTAGTTATTGAGGAAATAGAGGAGTAAGGGGTAAGGAATAAGGAGTAAGTGGTAGAATCAAGGAGCAAGAATGTGTTTGAGCATGATGACTAAAGGCATCACAGTATTGTAGCAAGAACAATGCTCGCGACAGCTTCCTCCCCTGTTTTTAGGGGAGGAAGCTGAAAGGCGGAGGGGTTTTTAGGGATCATGGATGAGGGACCAATCTGCGAGCGGACGCTCGCAGGAGCGAAAAATGAACACAAAATATTTTCATCATTATGCAGAATGCCTGCATACTTGCCCTAATTTTGCTTCAAAGAAAAATGTATGGCGGAACAGTTTTTTGAAAAACTAAAACAGATAAAGGGATTCGTTTTTGATGTGGACGGAGTGCTCACCGATGGCATGCTTTTATTACTCGGGGATGGTGAGTGGCTGAGGAATATGAACATAAAAGATGGTTTTGCCATAAAACATGCCGTTGATAACCGCTATAAGATCTGCGTGATCTCCGGCAGCGATTCCGAGGCGATCACCTACCGCATGCAGGCGCTCGGAGTGGAGGATATTTTTACGAGGGTGGAAAACAAAATGGCCGCCTTTGAAAAATTTATGTTGCAAAATAATCTCGGCACCAATGAGGTCGTCTACATGGGCGATGATATTCCGGATTTGGAAATGATGAAAAAAGCGGGATTTTCCGCCTGCCCTTCGGATGCGGCACAGGAAATTAAAGATATTGCCGATTATGTTTCCATTGCACCCGGTGGAAAAGGTGCGGCACGCGAAGTGATAGAAATGGTGCTTAAACTGAACGGGCACTGGAGTTTTTAATAGTAAAAAATGCGCAACTTTTTAAAGCTGATACGGTATAAAAATTTACTGATAATTATCTTTACACAGGTATGCGTTTATCTTTTTTTACGTGAGGATGCCACCCTTGGTGATGTACTTGACTGGCGATTCATACTCCTGCTGTTTTCCACTTTCCTGATTTCCGCAGGTGGATATATGATCAATGATTATTCCGATATAAAAATTGATGTCATAAATAAACCCGAATCACTGATTGTAGGCAAATATATTTCTCCGCGATGGGTGCTTTTCCTGCACATCGTTTTCAATCTATGCGGAGTACTGATCGGAACGTTTCTGAATTACAAACTTGGCATCATTGATCTCTTCACAGCATGGCTGTTATGGAGGTATTCCTTAAGCTTTAAATACAAACTTTTCATAGGTAATATCGTCGTTGCGTTCCTGATGGCGCTATCACTGATCGTGGTGTATTATCCATTCCGTGACATACTTTTGCAATGGCTTTTATTTTATGCAAGCTTTGCTTTCCTAACAGGATTTATCAGGGAAATCATCAAGGATGTGGAGGATATGGAAGGCGATGCTGCGAACGGTTGCCGTACGGTCCCAATTGTATTCGGACTGTTCCGCACCAAGATCATACTCGCGTATATAATTTTTATAACGATCAACCTGCTCGTATTTGTGATGTGTTATTTCATTTACCAGCGGGCAATTATTTATCCATCCTACCTCGGGATTTTTGTGCTTATACCAATGATACGGATGCTTGTTTCACTTAAAAACGCTGATACAAAAAAAGTATTTACAGTGCTGAGCCGCCAGATGAAAATAGTAATGGTCCTCGGCACCATTTCCATGGGACTGAAATGGGTTTGGATAAATTTTGGAATTTAATGATGACTAAAGGCATCACAGTATTGTAGTAAGAACAAAGAAACGCTCGAGTTACTCCCCTCTCCATGTGGAGAGGGGTCAGGGGGTGAGGGCATAACCAACAAAACAATGTTTACACATTACAAGATAAAACTCGGTTCCAATTCTCCACGGAGAAAAGAAATACTCACTATGGCGGGATTTCAATTTGATATCTTGCCCATCACCTATGAGGAAATTCTTCCTGATAAGGAAATGACGGAAGAAGAAATACCTGCGTATTTTGCAGAGCAAAAAGCAATGTCGGTACAGGATAAAATAAATCACGACGAACTGCTCATCACTGCGGATACACTCGTTTTCCTCGATGGAAAAATGATGGGAAAACCAACCAGCCGCGATGATGCGTTTGAAAAATTGCAATCGCTTTCCGGCAAGGTGCACAAAGTCATCACCGGCGTGTGCATGCTTACAGAAAACAAGAAGGTTGTTTTCATAGATACAACAAAAGTTTTTTTCAGGGTGTTTGAATTGAAGGAAC
>CAILMK010000450.1 GCA_903835275.1 uncultured bacterium
GCGGGTGTTATCATATAGTATCCTTAAATTTGTCATATACAAAATAATTGAAAAATGAATTTTCGCATAGGATTTGGTTTTGATGTTCACCAATTGGAAAAAGGTTCTGAACTTCATCTTGGTGGAATTGCCATTCCCGCTGAAAAAAGAGCTGTAGGGCATTCAGATGCTGATGTGCTTATCCATGCCATATGTGATGCTTTACTTGGTGCTGCAGGGCTGCGTGATATAGGCAATCAGTTTCCGAATACCGATCCATCCTTAAAAGGAATTGATAGCAAAATCCTGCTTGCAAAAACGATGAACCTTATTCGTGAGCAAGGCTATGAGATTGGAAATATTGATGCTACTGTATGCCTTGAAAATCCAAAAATAAATCCGCACGTTGAAAATATGCGGAGTATATTATCGGGTGTGTTGAAAACAGAAATTTCAGCAATATCCATTAAAGCAACAACAAACGAAACACTTGGTTATATTGGACGGGAAGAAGGAATTACCGCTTATGCGGTGGCATTGATATTTAAGAAATAATTCGCGAAAATCAGTTTTTGTAAGCATCCATCCTTTTCTGCACATATTTCCCCAGAATATCAAATTCAAGATTTACTATTTTTCCAATATCCATTGAGTGAAAATTAGTATGATCCATCGTGTATGGAATAATGGCAACGCTGAATTTATTTTCTTTACAATCGAAAACTGTCAAGCTGACGCCATTCACACAGATTGATCCTTTTTCAACAATCAATGAAGAAAATTCTGAAGGAAATTCAAAACTAAAAATGGTGCTTCCATCCATCGCATTTTTCTGAATACATTTTCCGGTTCCGTCTACATGGCCCTGCACAATATGTCCATCAAGCCTGTCCCCTATTTTCATGCACCGTTCAAGATTAATTTTATCTCCAATTAATAATTCACCGAGATTAGTTTTCCTCAATGTTTCGTCTATGGCAGTTACTTCGTAAAGTCCTTCCCCGACTTTCTCCACAGTGAGGCAACAACCGTTGTGTGCAAGACTCTGGTCGGGTTTTAATTCAGCCACCATAGGAGCTTCCATCACAAATGTCTTATTTGTCCCATTGGAGCGAATGTCTTTTATGATTGCTATTTCTTCAATTATTCCTGTAAACATATAATTCTATATTCTTACTCCTGTATTCTGTAATTTTATTTCAATTTATCTTTAAGGTACTTCGCCGTATAACTCTCCTTCACTTTCAACAATCCTTCCGGAGTTCCTTCATAAACAACATTTCCACCGGCTTCTCCGCCTTCAGGACCGAGGTCAATGATCCAGTCGGCACATTTTATTACTTCCATATTGTGTTCTATGATGCAAACAGTATGACCATTTTCTATCAGTGCCTGGAAGGCTTCCATCAGTTTGTGAATATCATGAAAATGCAGACCTGTAGTAGGTTCATCAAAGATGAAAAATACCTGTTCAGGAACATTGCTTTTTATCAGGAAAGAAGCAAGTTTTATCCGTTGCGCCTCTCCCCCACTCAGGTGAATGCTTGGTTGACCCAGGGAAACATAATCCAACCCCACTTGCATAAGTGGATACAGGTTCTTTGTTATTTCAGGATGCGGTTCAAAAAACTGCATCGCCTCGTGGACTGTCATGTTCAATACATCCGCAATATTTTTATCGTGCCAGGTAACTTCTAAAAGATCCTGTTTATAGCGTTTGCCATGACAGTTTTCACATTCCATTTCTATATCCGCCATGAACTGCATTTCAATTGTAATGCTGCCTTCGCCCTTGCACACATCGCAACGCCCTCCATCCACATTGAAGGAGAACCATGCGGGAGTAAATCCCCGTTGTTTTGCCATAGGTTGCTTGGAAAATAATTCACGAATAGGATCAAATGCCTTCAGGTAGGTTACCGGATTGGAACGTGATGATTTTCCTATGGGATTCTGGTCTACGTATTCTACCCTTTTTATTTTCTTAAGATCGCCTCCAAGATGCGGAGAATTCTTTTTGTTTTCAATGGCATCATTCAATAAGGGAAATAAAATATCCCTTACAAGTGTAGATTTTCCTGAACCGGATACACCAGTGATAACTGTCAGAGCATCCAGAGGAATTTTTACATCAATATTTTTAAGGTTATTTTTATTCGCACCAATAATTTCCACGTTGTATTTTGACTTGCGACGCTTTGCAGGTACGGGGACGCTCAGTTCATTCCTCATGTATTTTGCAGTAAGCGTCTTCGCTTTCGCGATCATTTCCTTGGTATCGCCCTGGTAAACCAACTCACCGCCCAGCGAACCTGCCAGTGGACCTATATCAATGATTTCATCGGCTACCTTAATAATATCTTCATCATGCTCTACTACGATCACAGTATTTCCCAGGCTCTTCAAGCGTTGCAATACTTTTATCAATTTATCAGTATCGCGGGAATGCAAACCAATACTTGGCTCATCCAGAATATACATGGCACCTGTAAGATTACTGCCAAGGGAAGTCACAATTTGTATACGTTGAGATTCCCCTCCGCTCAGTGTGCGGGATGCACGATTAAGCGTCAAATAGCCCAGGCCTACATCGTTCAAAAAGTCAAGGCGGTTATTTATCTCCACTAATAACCTCTTGGATATTTCATGGTCGGTTTCATTCAGTTTTAAATTCCTGCAATGCACGCTCAGGTCAGAACACGGCATTTGCGCAAGTTCTGTTATAGCTTTTCCATCTATTTTTACATAGGAAGATTCCGGACGCAATCGTGAACCGCCGCACTCCATACAATTGGTTTTGCCCTTATAGCGCGAAAGCATGACACGGTATTGGATCTTATATGTCTTGCCTTCCACATATTTGAAAAAAGCAAGGATACCTTCTACATCTTTATTCCCTTTCCATAAAAGATCCCTTTGTTTTTGAGTGAGCTGGTTGTACGGCTTATGAATCGGGAAATCAAACTTTGGAGATTTTTTAATGAACCAGTCCTTCCATTCACCCATGCTTTCACCTTTCCAACAGGCAACCGCACCCTCATATATACTGAGAGATTTATTCGGGATCACCTTGTCTTCATCTACGCCAATTACCTGCCCGAAGCCTTCGCAAACCTTGCATGCACCGTACGGATTATTAAAGGTAAAAAGATTGACTGAAGGCTCCTCGAAAGTAACCCCATCCATTTCAAATTTATCGGAGAAAGAATATCTTGTCGGTACTTCCTCATTAAATACTTCTATAAAACATTCTCCATGTCCTTCAAAAAAAGCTGTCTGAACCGAATCTGCTATTCGTGAGCGATTATCATCATCCAGCTTATTGACAGAAATCCTATCCACCAGCAAGAAACTCTTGTGAAGCAAGACTTCACTTGCGTAAAGAGTTTCTTTCAATTCATCCTCCGTCTTTCCTGTTTCAAGAAAAGAAATGACATCTTCTATCTTTATTATGCGGTCACCAAGTTCAATCCTTGAAAAACCTTTCTGGAGTATAATGTTCAATTCCTCCTTCCAGGAACGAGTCTTGAATTTTACGATCGGGCATAATATCTGAACGCGCGTTTCATCAGGAAGACCCTGGACAAAATTCGTTACATCGGTTACCGTAAATCTTTTAACTTCTTCCCCGCTGACGGGAGAATAGGTCCTGCCGATTCGGGCATATAAAAGCCTGAGATAATCATATACCTCTGTGGATGTACCCACTGTAGAGCGGGGATTATTGGTGTTTACTTTCTGCTGGATGGCTACCGCCGGGGAAAGTCCTTTAATATAGTCGACCTGGGGCTTATTGATCTTCCCCATGAACTGGCGTATGTACGCAGAAAGGCTTTCCACGTACCTCCTTTGGCCTTCGGCAAAAAGGGTATCAAAGGCGAGGGAAGACTTACCGGATCCACTTACTCCTGTAATTACAATCAGCTTGCGTTGGGGAATTGCCAATGTCAACCCTTTCAGGTTATTTTGGCGCGCATTTTTTATAAGAATAAAATCCTTATAGTTTAGATTCTCAATATCTTGTATAATCATTCAAAAAATAATCAATGAAAAATTTGGTGGTTTCGTAAAATCTCCATATATTGTGAAAGGTTTCATTAGAAACCCTTAACCAAACCAACTAAACAACAAAAGTAAATATTAATTCGCCTATAGAAAAGTAGCTCTACATCTTGCTGA
>CAILMK010000451.1 GCA_903835275.1 uncultured bacterium
ATATCGTATTGAAATTTCTTAACCCCTACAATTCCTGCTACTACCGGACCGGTGTTTATACCAATGCGTATCTCGAAAAATAGTTTACCTTTTACTTCCCTTTCCGTTTTGTGTGCATGCATGAATTGTTGTATTTCCAGCGCGGCATTTACTACATCCTCGGGATGTGTTTCGTTGGGTGTTGGCAAACCTCCGGCAGCCATATAGGCATCCCCGATGGTTTTTATTTTTTCTATCCCATATTTGGTCATGATATGATCGAAAGCGGAAAAGCATTCATTGATCTCTGCTACAAGTTCCCTTGGAGAAAGTGTTTCAGATAATTCTGTAAATCCCTTGAAATCTGTGAATAGAACGGTTACCTCATTGATAAGTTTTGCATCAGTACTTCCCTTTGCTTTTAGTTCTTCTGCCACCTCTTCCGGAAGGATATTGAGAAGAAGTTCATCGCTGCGTTCTTTTTCCTTTTTAACCCTGTTTCGCTGCCTGTAAACTACAACTAAAAAAAAGAGCGATCCTGCAAGTCCTCCCGCAATTGAATTGCGTAAATTTTTTTGATAGGAATCTTTTTTATCCTGCTCTGCCTTTGCCAAAGCCTCTTTATTGTCAAAATCGTATTGCATTTGGGTTTGCACGAGTTTTTTAGTGTTTTCCCTGTTGAATAAACTATCCCTGTAAATGATAAATAATTTATGATCTTCAAGGGCTTTTTTGAAGTTTTCTTGTGCACTATCCAGGGACATTATACTGGCATACGCTGATTTGATTTGGTCAATTCCCCGGGTTTCCATGGAAACCGACAATCCCTTGTTCAGGTATTCCGAGGCTTCAGTAAATTTTTTCAAATGAGTATAATTATCGCCAATATAAAGATCAGCTACGGCAATACCGGTTCTGCCTCCAATTTCCTCAAACTTTTTTAATGCGATAAAATCGTTCTTCATGGCATCGGAATACTTATGCATCTCCCCGTATATATTTCCAATACTTAAATAACTTAGGGCAATACAGTTCTTATCACCGGTTTTTTCAAAGGTTTTTGAAGATTCAAGATAATTTTTCAATGCTTCAGTATAATTACCTTGTTTATCATAGTTCGATCCGATATTCCCGATGATCTGCGCAACTGAAAAGTCGTCACCAAGTTCTTTAAATAATTTCTCTGCAGCTAAATAGTTTTTCAAGGATTCGGAAAAATTGTTTTGATTAGAGTATATGATTCCGATATTGAGGTGAGCATTGGCAATCCCATTTTTATTTCCAACTCCTTCCATTGCTTTCAGTGCTGCCAGTTGATCTTTCAATGCTTCGGGATAATTCCCCATGTCATTATAAATATTCCCAAGGTTCAGGTATATCCCGCCAATACCGTTTTTATCGCCAAGTTCTTCCCTTATTTTGAGCGCTTTTTTATAAAACTGCAATGCCAGGATGTTTTCTCCTTTTATGGAATAAAGTGTTGCCACATCATTGTATGAATAACTCATTCCCATTTTATAATGAATTATTTCCGATAGCTTCGCAGCCTTTTTTGCATATTCAAGGGATTTGTCTGGGTCATTTCCCCAATATGCATCAGAGAGGTAATGAAGTATATCCACTCCTGCAGAATCATCCCTGTGCTTTGTAAATTCATGATTAAGGGAGTCTATGTGTTCCTGTTTTTGCGCGAAGCAAAAATCCGG
>CAILMK010000452.1 GCA_903835275.1 uncultured bacterium
AACATCTTATATTTTCGTCCAATCGCCACAATCATGGTACACATGATACCAATTTATTTATGGCGGACTGGAAAGATTAATTTATTCCCTTACAAGCTTTATTGTCTTGATATCGTTTCCATTTATTATTCTCAGAATATATACGCCGGAACCAAGCTGGCCACCATTGATGGAATGCCTGAATATCCCAGCGTCCTGACTTGAGTTGAAGCTATAAACGCTTCTACCGGTCATATCTGTGAGCGATACATTGATGAATGTTTTATTAGTCAGTGGATACGAAATATTTACATCTCCGTTGAACGGATTGGGATAAACGGATAATGTATTCGATTCCACACTTTCATTCTCAATGCCATTGGTTTTATCCTCCGAAAGTTCGTTCGGAAACAATGTAAAGCTAAGGTTACTCAGATTGGAAGCACTTGAAGTCAGACTTAAAAGAGGAGCCTTGGAATTATCAATTTTCGGACGATCCACTAATAATTTATAATCGTTTATAGCTATCTTTTTGAAGGCAAAATTCCCGTTTTTATCGGTATAAGTATAAGCTATAGGATTACCGTTTTTATCAGCAAGAATTATCCTTAAGCCTGCCACGGGAGCCGCCATCTTACAGATAGAGCAGTACACAACTTTACCGCCAATGAATCCTGTGCCGCCGGGGTTGGAGCCGGATAAAGTGCTAAAATCCTTTGTATTGGTGCCTGAATGAATTGAAATAGCTGTTGCATCCTGGAAATACAGGGCAGAATCAGACCATGTTGGCATTTGGGTTGTATACGATGTATTCGGCATTGCAAATAAATAAACAGCAGTATCATTAGTGTAGAATGAATAATGCCCAAGGCTGTCAGTAATTGTGGAATCAATCACATTTACTATAGTATCTGCTGCATCATAAGTACACAAATAAACCTTTGAATTTTTAAGCGCCGCACTGGTACTTGTTGTAACAGTCCCCTTAAGTGTAGATGCGTTTGACGCATTCAATCCATACACATGGAATAGTGTTGCATTTGTTGTCGTATTTGGAGTTTGAGTCTCTATGGACCCGCTACTCACATCTATTCCATAAATATAATTTGTGCCATCCCTTTTATCTCCCAGAAAGTAGAACCTTCCATTCGTAGCATCATATTCGGAAATGCCCTGTCCGGAACCATTCACACCCAATATTGTATTAATTTCACTGACAGTTGCAAGACTATCCATGGTGCCTATAAACTCATGCGCTCCATCCCAACCAATGCCATACAATTTTTTCCTTATCTCATCAAAATGAATCAAAAAAAGCGGATGGGTAGAATCTACTGCAATCTTATTTATCAAATGCCCGTTGCCTGCATTCAAAAAATAGTAATATTCTACTCCTGTTCTCGAATCACCCCTGAAGAAATATCTGTTATTAAGAGTATCAAAGCCACATATACCCTGGGCAATCCCATTGCAATAGGCAATAGTATCCAAACGCGTAATGGAATCTGATGCTGTATCAACAGAAGCAAACCATTCGTGGCTATTATACCATTGCAGGCCATAAAATTTATTTGACCTGGTATCATACTCAATTTCAGACAATAACGATGAACTTGACAAATGAGTTTTCTGAATAATTTTACCGGTTTTAACCTCTATAGTATACAGGTAGCTTTCCCCTGCATTGTCGTTGCCCTCAAAGAAAAACTTCCCCCGAACATTATCCGAAGAAGACATTCCCTGAATAATACCACGAACCCCGGGCAAACTATCGAGGCTACTGAAGTTTCCGGTTGTGAAATCAATGGTTCCAAACAATTCATGAGAACCATCCCAACGCAATCCATACAGTTTTTTTGATTGACCGGAAGCATAGAAGCTGGTCAAACCTAATAAGCAGATTAATAAAGTAATGTTTTTCATATAATTGGCATTTAATTTAATAAAAGACGAATTAATAAGGTAAAAGGTTGCCTTTGCCTTGATTTAATAATGGATTCACTAACAAATATAAGGAATATTTTTAA
>CAILMK010000453.1 GCA_903835275.1 uncultured bacterium
GTTTAGCAAATTTACATTTGCTCCGCTCGCACCGCCATTGTGGCAACCGTTACAATAAGTGCTTAAAAGAGGCTGTATATTTTTTGCATAAGCAAACTGGTTTGCATTACAGGTAGTATCCGTGCAGGTATTATTTTTGGCACCCTGCTGAATCCACTTGTAGATCATATCAATCTGAGCCTGGGTAAGCGGAGTATTTCCCCTCGGCATTCTGTCACCGGGATCGCTTGTAATAAGTATATTATACAATTTGCTGGAGGATGGATTGCCTGGCTTTACTTCCCTCAAAACTGATGAATATCCTGTATAAGTTACATCATTTCCGCTACCAGCTGCATGACAACCGGATTTTGCACAATTGCTGGCAATAAGCGGCCAAATGTCCTTTTGGAAATAAACGCTATCGGGGCTACACGGATCCTTGACAACATGTTTTGTTGTATCAACGGGAGGAATATGCGTTGTATCCACAACCACAGGTGGCAATTCTGGTCCCGGAAAAGGTTTATGCTTGCAGTTTGTAATAAATATGATAGCAATTATCGCCATACCCGTCATAAAACTCAGTTTCTTTACATTTTTCATTATAAACACCTTTAACTTTTGCATATACAAAGTTACGAGTGGGTGTTTTCTGCATTCCTGATTTTTGTCAGGTGATCTGCTAATTTATATCAATCAAATTGCAGAACTAAATTATCTTACATTACGCTCAATTATTAAAATTGGTGGGGTTGAAATTCCTCAAAGAATGAAATATTGACAATTTATTGATCCAGGACAAATTTTCGTCAATAAGTGCCGAAATATTTCCTCAGAAACCACTCTCCTGCCATCAGGGCAAGGATAATTACAAACAGCCATTTGAAATGAATGAGTTCGCGAAGATCTGTTTGCATATATGCCACTGAATGGATATCCTCCCGGGCATCCAGCATTCCCGGCAACTGTGAAAGCTGTGCAGGATAAATCATCTTACCACCCTGTTGCTTTGAAATGGCATTTAACAACTGGTGATTTGCCTGCGTTTCGAGATACTCGAGGTCGACTGCCTTGACAATAAATTCACCATTCAAAGGATAATTCTTTTTATTTATATCCACCTGGGCACTGTAGGTATACACTCCAGCAGGCAGGAACCCGGCATCCAGGAAATAGGAAGTCCCCCGCGGCTGAAACGTATATTCAAAGGTTTTACCCGCTTCATTTTTGATCTTCATCTGGATGACAGCGTCCTTTTGAGGCTCATAACTTTCATTGTATACTTCCGCCTCAAAGCTGACTTTGTCATCATCATAAAAAAGATTGCGTGTAGGACGCAACCTGAATAAACGGTTATCGTTCTTCACACTAAGATATTGTATTGTCTTATCTATAATTTCATCTGAAGCCTTGAAATTAAGATTATTTGCGTAATCGAAAATAAACCATTTCCATATACCTTCCCCACATAAAATCCCTGTTTTCTGTTTGCTGTTTTTAGTAAACATCAATAGCGGCATTTCTGACCTTACCCTGCCAATTTGTTGGAACAGGAAAATATTCTGCCTGTCGGAAACCTTGTAATCACCAAAAGGACAATATAAAGGCGGCCAGACGGCAAGGCTCTTGCTCACTTCATCGGATGTTGTGAACAAATTAAATCCCGGATTCAGCGCACCGCCGGATTCGTTCGCCTTGGCTCCCCCCTGTGAAATTTGCAAGCCAATATCAAGGGAATTCAATACGTTTATTGAGGACTGGTTGCCTATGATATATAGCACGGATATTTCATTTTCTTTCAGCATTGCCACCAGTTGGGAGGCATTTTGTTCATTTCCCGGAAGCTGGTGCAGGATTACCAACTGATAATTTTTCAGCTTCGCTGCATTTAATCCAATGGTTCGCTGGAAATCCTGGTAGGAAAGCGCATCCACTTCGTAGAATTTATTACGCTCAATGGATTTTTTAATCGCTGCAATATCCGGATGCGGATCCTGCGCGATCATTAATATTTTTTTCTTGCTATTCAGTACGTCAATAAAAACATCGTACTGGTTGTTTATATAACTGACCTCATTTTCAAGGTGGGATATTTCGATATGGTATCTCTGCATTCCGGCCCCACCTGCATCTATCTTGGCTTCCAGTTCCTTGTAAAAACGGTCATCATCAATGGTGATATTCTGGTGAAAAACTGTGTTACCGTGGTTGGTTATGGTAACTACTGCCTCCTTGTTTTTATACCCTTTGCTACGCAATTGTATTTGCAGTGGAAATGTATTTCCTGAATAAACGATCTGGTTGTAACGCACATTTTTTATCAGGAAATCCTTCGGGGAATTGGTATCACCAAGGGCAACATTATAGATCGGTGTATTGAACCTCTGTACAGTATACAACGGATTCTGCCCTTCGTTGTAAATACCATCTGTGAGTGTAATTATCGCACCGATATTCTGGTTGTAGAAGCGGTTGTAAATTTCATCATACGCACCGGAAAGGTTGGTTTGCTTATCCTTGAAATCCAGTTTACCCTTGTCATTTATGCTGCTGCCAAAAGTATAAAAGCGCACATCGTACTTGTCAGATAATTTCTCTTTGAGTTTTGCAACTTCAGCGGGTAATTGATTTCGGTTATACGCAGAATCCTTATTCAGTAAAATGGATTGCGAATTATCCCCTGCAATAACCACGATCGGTTTTTCCACTTTTTTAAAGGTGCTTTTCACCACAGGGGCGAGCAATAAAAACGCGAGTATGCTTACCGATAGAAAACGTAGTGCCATCAAAAACCATACAGGCCATTTGAAGCGCTCCCCTTCCCCGCGAATGCTATTGCGGTAATAGGTGAGAAAACTTACTCCTGCTCCGAGAAGTATGCAGAATATGAAAAAATACCAGGGATAATCAGTGAGTATTGACAAAGAAAAATTAAAATTATTTCAAAAAAAACACTTATAAAAAAACCATGACATCCGCATGGAATGCCATGGTTTCAAATTCAATCTTTAAAATGCAGCGCCGAGGCTTATCCCAAGTATAGGAGTAACACCTACCAGCTTTATTCCTGTTGGATATGTTTGATTTGTATTATCAGGAAAAGTTAACACTAGGTCGCTGGATTTAATATTGTAATAACCAAATCCTGAATTCAAATCAAGGACGAAAACATCCCCGAATATAAACTGATATCCTATAACGGCACCGCCACCAATTGCATTGAAACTAATGGACCCGCTTGCTTTTTGCCCTTGGTCATCGGTTGCGCTGGCAGAATATAAGAGGGATTTATATGTCAAATATGGTCCGACATAAAATCCGTGGGGTGCTTTACCTGATGGATAAAATCTCAATTCAGGGGTAACCCCAAATATTGTAACGCTGGCAGAAGCGGAACTTGAACCGCTGCCGAAAGTATTGGCAGATAAATCAGCAGAATAATTAATAAAACACACATTGGTGTTTAAGCTCATGTTGTCTTGTAAAACTCGTTCATAACCAAGAGTAATAGTACGCGGAAGGAGCAATTCAGCTACATTCCACTTTACAATATTTTTCTTATCATTATCCCCTCCGGCAAATGCAAGGGATGAACAGAACATAAGGAAACAAATAACTAGGGTTGAATTTCTTTTACTCATATACGGATTTATTATTTGGTTGTTCTTACAAAAATAGTGCAAAATCATCAATGCTTCCTAATTTGTTTTCTATCAGCTTTTAAACAAGCCTGATAGAAATGTGAAAAAGTTAAGAAATTTAAGCGCTATGATCATCAGGAAAATCCCGAGGAGGATTCTCATGGTTTCTTTTGGAATCACAAAAACGAGCTTGGAGCCAAAATATGCCCCCGCAACAAATCCACCGGCAATAATAAGCGCGTGATTGATATTAATGGCGCCTTGTTTATAATAATTCATTACCGCAAGAATACCTGCCGGCAATAGCAAAACCGCAAGGGATGTCCCCTGGGCACTTGCCTGGTTGTAATTCATAAATATAACCAGAGCGGGAACAATAAGGATTCCTCCTCCCACGCCAACCAGGCCGCTCAGTATGCCCGATAAAACACCTATGATAATAAGCAGGACTACATCATTCATGGAACATAGTATTTATTACTGCAAATGTACTCAGAGCAATTGCAATAATACTTCCCTGATGGAAGAATAAGTTTGCATTAACTTTCCCGGAATGCCCTTTTTTGCCACCCAAACCGCCTGTTCAATATCCTCTTCCGCCTGCGGTGATAAAGGAATATCCGAGGCAGTTTTCATGGCATACCAATGGGTTTCCTTCAATATCCAGTGCTTTTGGTGGTATATATGAAAAGTGGAGGCAATGTATTCTTTCAATTCCAGTGAATGAATTCCGGTTTCCTCCTCCACTTCCCGGACGGCGGCTTTTTCAATGCTTTCACCCTTTTCTACCTTGCCTTTCGGCAAATCCCAGTAGCCGCGGCGGTAGATCATTAGTAATTCATCATTGGCATTCCAAACAATGCCACCCGCAGCATCGATGAACTTCAGGTTGGATTTGAAGGCCTTAAAATCTTCGTCGGGATGTTCGGAACTGATGTAAAATCCGGGGGCGGAATTCCATAAATCCTCATTTTCAAGGAAAATCCGCGGCTCAGCGAGGAAAAGCGGATCCAGTTGGAAATAGCCGTTTTCAATTTCATCCTGCTTATTTAACAGTAGAAAGGGCTTATCGTTGATAAATATTTTATAGCTTTGA